>CAZSMW010000098.1:0-3740 GCA_964607985.1 uncultured Eubacteriales bacterium | reverse complement strand
GTCGAAGGCCCTGTTCCGGGCGTGAAGGACGAGCTCCTTGAGGGCCAGGGGCGGGTCGGCCATCCGCCCGGCGGTCATCTCGTAGAACGGGAATCCGAGCGCGTCCGCGATGGTCCTCAGCTGGTCCTGGGCGGCCGGCCGCTTCAGGTCGAATGAGACCAGAAGCGGGTTCCTGCCGATGCCCCGGACCCATCGGGCCAGCTTGCCGCAGGTCGTCGTCTTGCCGCTCCCCTGGAGGCCGACGAGCATGAAGATGGACGGAGGGGTGTTCGAGAAACTGAGGGGTTTTTCCGCGTCGCCCAGGATGGATGTCAATTCGTCCCGGACGATCTTGATGACCTGCTGGGCGGGGGTCAGGCTGGAGAGGACCTCTTCTCCCAAGGCCTTGGCCTTGATCCTTCCTTCGAAGTCCCGGACGACCTTGTAGTTGACGTCCGCCTCGAGGAAGGCCAGCCGGAGCATCTTCAGGGCCTCGCCCATGTTCTTTTCGGTGATCTTTCCCTCCCCCCGCAGGAACTTCATCATCTTCTGCAGGCGGTCGGACAGTTGATCAAACATGGGGCTCGTACATCGCTTTCACGTTGAACCTCAACATTTTATGGCATCTTCGGCGTTCCGTCAATTTCTGCGGCCCGATGTAAGCATCTCTTTTTATGTGATTAGGTGTTGTCTAGAGGCCGGTCGGGGGATTCGTCGGCACGCTTCTTTGCCCCTGAGAGGGGAAGTGCGAGCAGCCTGGAGCCGCCCTGCATCGCCCCTGCGCCATTTCCTTAAAGCGCAAAAAAAGAAATGCACCCTCGTTCCCGGGAAGAGGTCTTGATATAGCCGAAGGTTTCAACCTGCGTTTTTTGATTGTAGCCTCAGGCCTCAGCACTTTTTTAAATAGCGGCTTACAGGTATAATAGTGTCGCCTCCGGGCGGGACGAAAGAACATGATCTCGGGAAAACAGGTGAGCGCGGGACTGAAGGGCGTCGTCGCGACCGGAATCATGATGGCGGTGTCCCTTATTTTACCTCCCGCCGGCGGCCCGGGGCAACGACCAGACCTCGGCCCTTGGCCGGGCGCCGTCAGCTCCGACATCCCCAACCGCAAAGACCTAGTCTTGGACGAACTCCGGCTCCTGGAGGCGACCATCATTCCGGGGGTCCCGGCCTATCTCTCAAGGCACGGCAGCGGACCGACGGCCGCGGCCATGGTCCTCGCTTATCATGACGTTCACGGCTTCCCGGAGCTTCTGCCGGGTGACGCCTCGGTCCAAACGGATCCGATCAACCTGGCCATCGCCTCCCAGGAACATTACAACGATTACTGCCTTCCCCTGGATACCCCCCCGACCATCCTCCCCGACAAGTCGGAGCTTCCCGAGGAGGAGCGGCACCCCGACAACTGCCTGGCCGATCGTTGCCTGACCTCGCGAAGTCTCTACGGCAACTATTACGGCCAGACCAAGGCCATGGACCTCAAACCCGGTATCGAGGACTTTGTCCGGTCCTGGGGCAAGTATGTCGCGACCACCGCGACCTACCCCTTCGCCCAAGTGGATTGGACGACGGTCAGGAACGAAGTCCTGAGCCACCGCCCCATGGTCTTTCTCGTGGACGCGGACGGAGACAGCCTCGAGGATCTTTTCGTCACGGTCATCGGTTTCTACACGGAGAACGACATCAATTACTTCGGCTGCTTCGACACCCGGGACGGGGACCTTCACTGGTATGAGTACAGGCAGGCGGAGATCGACGTCCCCGGTGGGGTCGTATACGTCCACATTGTGGGCGTCTCTTTCGAGGTCTTCCCGCCGGCCAAGGCCGCGATTGAGCGTCTGGTCAACGACTATATCTTCTTTCAGGAATACATCAACCGCCTGACCTGGGAGGCAAATCCCGACAACCTGGGCGCCATCCTCAGATACAAGATCTATCGGAAGACACGCGGCGAACCGGATGCGAACTATGTCCTGGTTTCGGAGTGCGATGCCACGGTATTCAGATACGACGACCGTGGGCTGAGGAAGGGCGCCGTCCACATCTACCGGATCACCGCCGTCGACGATTCCGGCCGGGAAAGCCCTCCCGCCGTCGTCCGGGCCCCGGCATGAGAGGTCCGGCGACGCACTGCGCGGCCGCCTGGCGGCTTGACTTTTGCCCCTCCAGCGGTTAAGGTAGAACCAATTTTGACGATAAATGGAAGGCCAAATGAACAAAAACAACAAGCCGCCTGCCGAGGCTGAAGAGGGAAAGATGGTTCCAAAGATCGACTTTGAGGAGATCAAGAAGCTCATCGCCCTTCTTGAAGAGAAGAATCTGGCCCTTTTCGAGCTCGAGATCGAGGGGCTGAAGATCAAGATCAATCGAAACGTCCCTGGAGCGCCTCCTTACCAACCCATGACCGCAGCGCCCGCCCTCCAATATGACGCGGGAAGCGGCCTTCCTCCCGCCTCTGGATCGGGCTTGGAAACGGACAGGAACGCCCACACGATCACTTCCCCGATGGTCGGGACCTTCTACCGGGCCTCCGCCCCCAACGCCGATCTGTTCGTCGAGATCGGCGATGTCGTGAAGAAGGGCCAGACCCTATGCATCATCGAGGCCATGAAGCTCATGAACGAGATCGAGTCCGACGTCGACGGTGCCGTCACCGCCATCTACGTCGAGAACGGAAAGCCCGTCGAGTACGGCCAGAAGCTGTTCGCCATCCGGGTCCCCTCCTGAGACCCATGATATCCAAGATCCTCGTCGCCAACCGCGGAGAGATCGCCCTGCGGGTTATCCGTTCCGCCCGGGAGCTGGGCCTCAAGACCGTCGCCGTCTACTCCCAGGCGGACAAGACCTCCCTGCACACCATGCTCGCCGACGAAAAGGTCTGCATCGGGCCCGCCAAGGCCTCGGAGAGCTACCTCAACATCCCGAACATCCTCAGCGCGGCCGAGATCACCAAGGCCGACGCCATCCACCCGGGCTACGGATTTCTGGCGGAGAACCCCCGTTTTGCCGAGATCTGCGAGACCTCCGGGATCACTTTCATCGGCCCGCCGGCCTCCATCATCCGCCTGATGGGGGACAAGAACAAGGCCCGCCTAGCCATGAAAAAAGCCGGCCTGCCCGTCATCCCCGGCAGTGACAAGATCATCGAGGACGCGGCCGATGCCAAGAAGATCGCTCAAAAGATCGGCTTCCCGGTCATCATCAAAGCGGCCTCCGGCGGGGGGGGCAAAGGCATGCGCATCTGCCGCAGCGCCGCCCAGCTCGAGGAGCAGCTGCCCATAGCCCAGAACGAAGCGAAATCCGCCTTTGGCGATTCCTCCCTTTACATCGAAAAGTACCTCTCGGGCGCCCGCCACATCGAGATCCAGATCATCGGGGACAAGAAAGGGAAGGTCCTCTCCTTCGGCGAACGCGAGTGTTCGATCCAGAGGAAGTACCAGAAACTTATCGAGGAGACCCCTTCGCCATTCATCGACGAGCGAATCCGCAAGAAGATGATGAAAGCCGTGGAGGATGCCGCACGCGAGATCGGCTACCAGAGCCTGGGGACGTTCGAGTTCCTGGTGGACGAGAAGAAGAGGTTCTATTTCATGGAGGCCAACGCCCGAGTCCAGGTCGAGCACCCCATCACCGAGATGGTCTACGGGATCAACCTGGTCAAAGCCCAGATCCGGGTGGCGGCCGGAGAAAAGATCAATTTCCCGCTCGAACTCGAGATGCGCGGCCACTCCATCGAATGCCGGATCAACGCCGAGGAC
>CAZSMW010000097.1:0-6558 GCA_964607985.1 uncultured Eubacteriales bacterium | reverse complement strand
TTCCTTTCGTTTTGGAGTAGAGATACGAGAGCATCAACTGCCACTTGTTCGAGAAACGCTTGTTGAAGAGGAATTCCAAGCCCTCGTATTTCCGGTAGGCCTTGTCGGTGACGTAAGGTCTATCCGAACCCTGCTTTATGTTCTCGATCAGGTATTCGTGGGCGTCGCCGGAGGTCAGTTCATAGATGGTAAAGCTCTGCCCAAGCGGCGAGACATCGTAGTCTATCGGTTCATAGGCGGCCAGTGTGTCATAGACTCCGATGATGTTCTTCCAGTCTCTGTTGATATAGGTTACGGACACGGACGCGTCTCTGAAAAGCTCTCTTTCGAGACTGAAAGTGAACTGGTTCATGTAGGGATGCTTGATGCCGTCCTGGAGCTTCCAGTTCTGCTTGATCCTCTCGAACTCCACCCATTGTTCGCTCCCGAGATCCCAATAATAAGAGATGTAATCAAACCACTTCTTGGAAAGCCGGTTGTGATAGGCGGCGAACATTCCTTCGGTGAACTGCCCGTAATGGGCCTTGAAAATCGTTTTCTTGTCGCCGAAGATGTCGAAGGTGAGCCCGATCCTCGGAGCGATCCGGTGTGAATTCCAGACGGTGCCCTGGCCCTCAATCTGGCCCCAGTTCTGGCTGAGCCGGACTCCGAGATTAATATTAAGGCGCGGGGTGATCTGCCAGGAGTCCTGGACAAACCCCTCGACTCTTGTATATGGGCTGTTGAAGTCGTAGCCTTCGTACTGATAGGCGAGGTAGTTTCCTGTATACCCGTAGCCGACATAATCGTAATAATAGACGTTATCTCCGAGCGGCCCGCCCTTCCCCGTGTAGCCGTACTGGCTCCGGCATGTCGAGCGCTCGACCTCGAAGCCGAACTTGAAGTCGTGACTGCCTTTGATGAAGTCTTCGGCATAGTGGGTCAGGCTGGCGTTCACCTGGAGCCGGCTGCGGTCGGCAAGATAATAATATCCGGCGCTGTCGTAACGCATGTTATCGTTACTGCTAAAATGGGAGTATTTCGCCCTCCCCGTCTCCGGTTCGAGGTAGTAATTGCCCAAGAAATAAGCGGCCTTGACATCGATGAAGGTCTTCGGGCTGAAGATATGGGTCAGGCCGAAATTCCCGACGATTTCCGGGCCCGTCTGGTTGACGACCGCATCAGGGGCCGTCGTGGCGCTGCCTCCGCGGTTCTTACCCCTATAATCATCCAATTCCAGGGTGAACATCATGTTTGTCGAGGGCGTCACTTGAGCGGTGATCTTGGTGAAGGACCGGGGCTGATCGTAGGCGCGGGCTTCGGGGAAGCCCGTGGCATAATCATCAAAATGCTGGAACTGGAAGCCCTGATAGAACCAGATCTTGTCCTTCTTGATCGGCCCCCCGAGGTGGACGTTCGCGTCATATAACTTGTAGCGAGGCGAACTCAGTTCGGGGAAATCGTCGAGATAGGCTTGATTGTTGTCCGTCTGCCATAAACCCGCTGGTTTGTCGTCCTTCTTTCCCTGAAAATCGAACTGCATATGGCCCGAGAACTGGTTCCCGCCCGATTTCGTGACGATGTTGAAGATGACTCCCGTGAAGTTCCCGTATTCCGCCGGAAGGCCGAGACCCATGACCTTGGCTTCCTCGATGATGTTGTTATCGAGAAAAACCCAGGCCGTGCCGCCTTCCGGGTCCGCCACGTTGACACCGTCCATGGAATAGGCGATCCCCGTGCCGTCCTGAGCGCCGTAAGCCGAGTCGGCCATATTATCGGGGGTGACTCCCGGCGCCATGTTGACGAGACTGGCGGAGAAATTGCTGACGTTAGGGATGTTCCGCAGGATTTCGTTGGTCATGGTGACCGAGCCCGTTTCCGTGGATTTGATATCAACGGTCGGCGATTGGGCGATAACGGTCACTTCTTCCTCCACTGCGGACGGCTTCAGGACCAGGTCAATGGTGAGCCGCGTCGTCGTGGTGAGCCGGATGACTCGCTGGACGGAAGTCGCGAAACCTTGGAGTTGGGCCTTGACGGAATATTCGCCCGGCGGGAGGGCCGGAAAGCGATACTGCCCTTGGGCGTCGGTCACAAACTCGCGGCTGCCCATGAGGTTCGGACTCGTTATCGTGACAGTGGCTCCCGGAAGGGGTTCGTTCTGTTCATCCAAAACGGTTCCCGAAATAGCGCCTGTTTCCTTTGATTGGGAGAAGGCCAACGAGCAAAGGATAAGCACGAATCCCATCAAAACAAGAACTGATTTTCGTTTCATTTTACCTCCTAGATCCTTCATTTCCATGTGACGGGGGAAGTTGAAAAAATCAACGTCCTCCGCTTCCGAACAAGAAAATTAGATAAATGATTCCTGATCTTGCCTCCTTTCTATGTCAATACCCTTAAGTTATATAAGCAAAATTCATGCCAGATCCTGAGAAAACTTAAATTATTGAATTTAATATAAATAGGAAAAAATAATGTCAAGAATGTCAACGACTCTTCAAATATTTGCATATAATTATTCAAATTATTGAATTATTGCCCTCCGGCCACGAATATCATGAATCCCACTGCTCCGCAATACATATCACTTGTGATGAATTTTTGTCAATGATATGAATTCATCCGAAAATCGCGCCGGTTTTATGCTAAAATTCGTGTTCAGCATGAAGAAGAAAACGCTTTTCGTTATCGCGACGGTCGTCATTATCGGCGCCGTCGCGGCGCTTGTCTTCTTTTTCCCCCGGAAAACGGATTTCGCAAGGCTCCGCGGCGGCAAGGACTACAACGTCATCCTGGTCACACTGGACACGACGCGGGCCGACCGGCTCGGCTGTTACGGATTCAGGAACATCGAGACCTCGACTATCGACATGTTCGCCTCACGAGGCATAAAGTTCGAAAAGTGCTTCTCGACAACACCCCTCACCCTCCCGGCCCATACCACGATCATGACCGGGACCCTTCCCCCCTTCCACGGCGTCCGGGACAACGGCGCGTTCATCGTGCCTCCCGAGATCAAGACAATAGCCGAGCTCTTCAAGGAAAAGGGCTACTCCACCTCGGCCTTCGTCGCCGCCTATGTCCTCGATTCCAAGTGGGGCCTTAACCAGGGCTTCGACACCTACTTCGACAACTTCGACCTGAGCAAGTTCGAGAGAATCTCCCTCGGCACGGTCCAGCGGCCGGCAAACGAGGTCATCGATGAAGCCCTCCCCTGGCTCGAGCGGAACAAGAGCGGGAAATTCTTCACCTGGATCCACCTCTATGACCCCCATACGCCCTACGAGCCTCCAGCGCCCTATGATAAACAATATCCCACCCATCCCTACCTGGGCGAGATCGCCTTCATGGACTCCCAGCTGGGCCGGGTCTGGGACTTCCTCGAGGCCAACGGCCTCGTCAGGAACACCTTCCTGGTCGTTGCCGGAGACCACGGCGAAAGCCTGGGGGAACATGAGGAAGGGGCCCACGGCTTCTTTATCTACCAATCGGCCATCCACGTCCCCCTGATCTTCGTCACTCCCTTTCCCAAACTGCAGGGACGGTCTTCGCCCCGCGTCTCGTCGCTCGCCGACGTCCTTCCGACCCTTTGCGAGATGACGGGCCTGCCCGCTCCCGTCCAGACCCAAGGGGAGAGCCTCGTCGCCTCTTTCGAAGGCCCGAAGAAAGGGCGGGTCCCATACGCTTACTCCGAAAGCTTCTATCCGCGCTTTCACTTCGGCTGGTCGGAGCTCAAGGCCATCCAGAACGACCGGTACAAGCTGATCCTCGCCCCGATCCCCGAGCTCTATGACGTTGTCAATGATCCCTCGGAGGAAAAGAATCTGGTCTATCTCGAGAAAGTAACTTTCGATGACATGAACGCCGAGGCCGGACGGTTCATCGCCGGGTCCGCTAAGAACGGCTACGAAATGGACACCCGCAAGGTCGACGAGGAGACGCGGGAAAAGCTGGCCGCCCTCGGATATATCGGCTCGTTCCAGGACTCTTCCAAACTCAAGGGCCAGAAGCTGGCCAATCCCAGGGAAAAGATCAAGGTCTTCAACGAGCTGTCCCGAGCCCGGGAGATCGGCATGTCCGGGCGGATCGCGGAGGCGATCAAAATCATCGACGGCATCATCGCGAGCGACCCCGACATCACGGACGCCTACTTCACGCTCGGCAACCTCTATTTCAAGCAGAGGAAATTCGAGGAGGCCATCCCGGCCTTCCTCAAGGCCTTCGAAAGAAAGCCGGACGATTCGTTCACGGTCATCAACATCGCCAACTCTTACGCTTCCCTGAAGAAGTTCGATGAGGCCGAGGCATTCGTCCTGGACTATTTCAAGAAGGGGTTCTCCGATCCTCAGCTTTACTACCTCCTTGGCAACATGAATTACCTCCGCAAGAACTACGACAAGGCCATCGCCTACTTCGAAAAATGCCTGGCCCTTAACGCCGAGTCCGCCTCATCCCACAATGCCCTGGCCGCCATCTATACCCTGAAGGAGGACATGGCCAAGGCCGACGAGAACATCCAGGCCGCCCTGAGGATCAACCCGCGATTGACCAACGTCCAATACAACTATGCCCAGGTCCTGGAAAAGCGGGGTAAGACACGGGAGGCCGAGACCGCTTACCTCCAGGAGCTCGAGAACTCACCCAAACATTTCCAGGCTATGTACAACCTGTCCCGGCTCTACCGTGTCGAGGGGAACGAGGACCGGGAGATGGAATACCTGAAGAAATGCATGGAGGCCGAACCCGCGTTCCCCTTGAGTTATTTCTACCTCGCCCGCATCTACCTCAACCGGGGGGAAAATTACGAGGAGGCCGTCAGTCTCGTCAAGAAGGGGCTCGATCTCAAGCCGGGACCGGCCGAGCTTCCCCTGGGCTACTTCCTCCTGGCCGACCTCTACAACCGTCTGGGCGACAGCCGTCAGTCCGAGGAATATGCCCGCAAGGGCCGGAACCTCGCGAATTCGAAAGTCACTTGATACCCAGCTTTTCCTCGATAGCCTGCTTGAATTTGGGGTTGATAGCGACGCCGTTAGCCTCCGCCTGCAGGAGATAATCCCTCGCCTTTTCGTACTGCTTCGCCATGAAAAAGATGTTGGCCAGGTTGTTATAGGCCGGGCCGTGGCGCGGATCGACCCGGACGGTTTCCAGGTACTGGTTCACAGCCCCCTGAAAATCCTTCCGTTTGAACAGGATGTTGCCGTGGATGAAGAAATACGGGACGGGAGTCTCCATGGTCATGGGGATAGGTTCTCTGAGCTGGGTGTCGATCTTGGCGATATCGTTCCTGTTCTGCTGGATCTCGCTCTCCAGGTTACGGATCGCGTCTTGGTCGGGCTTCGGCTGGCTCCTGAGGGCGGCAAGTGCGTCCTCCCGTTTGCGGATATACTCTTCCACCTGGCTTTTCTGGTCGCGAAGCTTGTTCAACAGCTCCTGGTGGCTGAAAGCATAGAACTTGCCTATCTCTGAAAAACAAGCCTTGGCAGTTTCGATGGATTGGAGGGCCTTGTCGAGGTCGTTATTCTTTTCGTGGATCTGGGCCATGAAGAAATGGGCGTCGGCGTTCTTGGGAAAGACCTCCAGGCATTCCAGGAACTTGCGCTCGGCCTTGTCGAACTTCCCTTTGGTAAACTGGGCCTTCCCCTCCTCCAGCTTAACGCTGGAGGCCTTGAACTTTGCGATCATCATCCTTTCCTCCATGTTGAATCCGACTTGGGGGAAGGATGTGATCGAGAGAAAAAGGACCGCCGCGGCAAAGAAGACGCACCTTCTGATGTTCATGATCACTCTCCTGGAAACATCACCTTTCTTATATTAGTTTAAACCATCATGCGTTGTCAAAATGCCTAATTTCTGCAGTTGAGAACCATCAACCGATGGCCGGATAAGTTCAGAAATGTCAATAGGTTTTTAGGCCTCTGACAGTTCGCGGGTGGCGTTCTGGGCGTGAGTTCGGCGGACCGCTCCCGCCGGAACGGCTTGAAATGCTTTTCGGGCTGGCCTATAATACCGTCGTGAAAAGAATAATCCTCCTTGTGGTCATCTGGTTCGCCTTTTTCTTACCCAATCTTCCTTTATCCGGCCAGCCGGTGAAATCGGTCAAGGACCTCCCCGAAAACTACAAGAAATGGCTCACCGAGGAGGTCGTCTACATCATCACGCCAAAGGAGAAAGAGGTCTTCCTCCGGCTCGAGAACGACCGGGAAAGGGAGCTCTTCATCGAGGCCTTCTGGAAGCAACGCGATCCGAACCCCAACACCCCCGAGAACGAATTCAAAAAGGAGCATTTCCGCCGTGTCTCCTATGCCAACCAATTTTTAGGAAGAGACTCGCCGGGGGCCGGGTGGCGGACCCCCATGGGCCGGATCTACATCATCCTGGGCGAGCCGAACTCCATCGACAAGTTCGAGAACCTCACCGAGATTTTCCCGATCATCATCTGGTTCTACGACGGCAAGGTCGAATACGGCCTTCCGAACGCCTTCAATGTCGTTTTCTTCAAGAGGGACGGCGCAGGGGACTGGACGCTCTACAGCCCGATCAGAGACGGCCCGGAATCCCTTCTGATCAATTATAAAG
>CAZSMW010000096.1:0-2299 GCA_964607985.1 uncultured Eubacteriales bacterium | reverse complement strand
CGATAGAGCTTGCCTTCTTTCCGGTATTCGAACGACTTGGCATCGTCCTTCCAGGTCACGATCAAAGCCCCCAGCTTGACGGTCGTGGGGATCTCTTTGCTCATCTTCTGGTATTGTTCGTAGCCCGGCATCGTCTTCAGGCGGTCCTGGGCGCCCGAAATCCCGGGCATCAGGACGAAATGGATGACGGCAGCCGCCATGAGGCCGCGTTTCAGAAGCCTGGGATCGCAGTTCTTTATCATGACGCTTGCTCCTCTCATTATTGATGGGACAATTAGACTGGGATGATCATAGGGCGGGATTATAGGACCATCGGCCAGTCGAGGTCAAACTTGATCGTGTAACGGAGGAACCTAGAAAACGAGCCCGACGGTCAAGTATAGTCCTATTATTTTTTTTCTGTTTTTAAGGAGAGCAGGATCTTCTGATAAACGACCGAAGCCTGGACATAGGACTTAGCCGCGTTCTCAATGTCCTTCTTTGCCAGGGATGCCGCTCCCTGTTTTTCGCTTGTCCGGGCGGATTCGAAAGTCTTGTCTCCACCCGATCCTTTTTGTGCGTCTTCAATATCTTCCCTGAGGTTTTCGACGTATTTCCTAAAGGCCTTAAGATGGCCTTCGTCCCCGCCTTTCTCCATGCCGGTCCTGAAGAGCTTCTCCGATATGATCAATGCGCTTCGTGCGTCGATATAGCTGTTTTGACTCAGATACTTTTGACCCTCCTTGGACCTAGCTTCGGCAAGCCCGAAGAACAGGGTCTTCGCGTCGATGCCTTCCTTCTGGGCCTGGGCCTTGGCCGCGGTCACGCGGGCCATGGCAAGATTCGCCGAACTTACATCGGCTTCCGAAGCGCCCGTTTTCGCCTCCGCAACCGTTTTAGGTTCTTCCTTCTTGGCCTCGACTTCTGCGGGACTCACCGTCTTTTCGCGCGTTTTGACTTCCTTGATCCCGGGCTTTGCCGCCGGTTCCGTCCTCGTTTTATCCTCCTGTTTTTTCTCTGGAGCCGTGGAAGGCGGGATGACTCCCTGGGCCGGCAGGTTCAACGCCGCAGAAGCGTCCGTGGCGGTTGGGGACGAAGGAGGGCCGCTTTTTTTTGGCAGGAATTTTAGGACGGCGAACGTCACGAAGCCGAAAACGATAAGGGCTGCCGCCGGAACGATGAGCTTCTTCGCCTTGAACGCGACGGCCATCTCTTTCGTGGGGGCAGGCTTTTTCCTGGGAACCACCCGTTCGGCCGTCGAAAGGTCCTGTTCGATCCTATTCAAATCTTCCATCAGATCTTCCGCATTTTGGAAGCGATCCCCGGGCGCCTTTTCCATGCATTTCGAGATCACCGCCGCCAACTCCGCCGAGACCTGGGTATTCGATTCGCGGACGTTCCTGGGCTTCTCGGTCTTGTGCTTCATGGCGATGCTCAGGGGCGTTTCGCCGTCGAACGGGACTCGGCCCGAGACCATCTCATAAAGGACGATGCCGAGCGAGTAAATATCCGCCCGCTTGTCGACGTCCTTGAGCTCGGCCTGTTCCGGGGACATATACTCGGGCGTACCGATCATGACCCCGGAACCCGTCATCCGGTCCGTGTCGACGAACCGGGCGATCCCGAAATCCATGATCTTCGCGTTTCCGTCCTGGTCGATCATGATGTTCTGCGGTTTGAGGTCGCGATGGATGACGCCCTGATGATGGGCCTCCGCCAACCCCTCGCAGACCTGCTTGGCGATATCGATCGCCTTTCCCGAAGACAGCGTTCCCGCCCGGCGGATGAAGCGCTTCAGGTCTTCCCCGGCCACATGCTCCATGGTTATATAATGGATGAACCCCTCTTCGCCCAGGTCGTGCATCCTGCAGATATTCCGGTGCGTGATCTTCCGGGAGATCTTGAGCTCGTTCTTGAAACGCTCGATAGCTTTTTCGTTGACTCCGATCTCGGGCCGAATGAGCTTCAGGGCCACGACCTCGTTGATCTTGCGGTCGAAGGCCTTGAAGACCTTGCCCATCCCCCCTTGTCCGAGCATTTCGATGATCTCGTAGCGTCCGGCGAATATGTCGCCCCGCGAGATCTCGAAAGTCTGGGACTTGATGGTCCCTGAAACCGGTTCCTTGAGAGGGCCGGCGCAGTTTGAGCAGAAACGGCTGTCGCCGGGGTTCTCCGTCCGGCAATTCGGGCATTTGACCGAAGGTCCCTGTTGTTGCGTCGATCCGGAGGGCATCCGGATCGTGGTTCCCTTCCCCCTGCCCTTCTTCGGCGTCTTCGCGTCCATGGGATCAGCTCCTCTTCACTCCCGTCCAGCCGCGGA
>CAZSMW010000095.1:0-3937 GCA_964607985.1 uncultured Eubacteriales bacterium | reverse complement strand
GACCCCGATCCCCTCGCCGACGAGCCGGGCATCGAGCTCCGGCTTGTCCACTTCCCGGATGTCCACGTAGACGTCCTTCTTGGCGATCCCTTCCAGGAAGCCTTTCAGGCTCTCGATTTCCTTGCCGCCCCGGCCGATGATGATGCCCGGGCGGGCCGTCTGGATGATGACCCGAATCTTGGGGCCCACCCGCTCGACAACGATGTCAGAGATGCCGGCGTGGTAGTACTTCTCCTTGACGGCCTTCTTGATCAGAAGGTCCTCGTGGATGAGCCGGGCATAGTCGGGTCCCTTGGAGAACCACCGGGAACTCCACTGCTTGTTGAATCCCAGCCTAAAACCGTACGGATGTGTCTTCTGTCCCACGGGTTATCTCCCTTTTTTTTCTTCCAAAAATATGCGGACGTGGCTTGTTCTCTTCAGCACTCGGTACGCCCGTCCCATCGGCGCCGGACGGATCCTCTTCATCATCGGCCCGCCGTCGATGGTGATCTTGGAGATGAACAGATTGTCGACGTCGATATTAGAGACCTTCTGTTGGGCGTTGGCGATGGCTGAACGCAGGACCTTTTCGATGATCCCGCTCAACTTCTTCTTCTCCGAGAAGCGGAGGATGGTCAGCGCCTCGCCGACGTACCGGTCCCTAATAAGGTCCGCCACCAGGCGTCCCTTCTGCGGGCTCATCCTCACGTGGCGGGCTGCAGCTTGAGAGATGGGGCTTTCGTCTTTCATCTCACTTACCCACCTTGAGCTGCCGGGCGGTCTTGGACGTGTGTCCCTTGAACGTCCGGGTCGGGGAAAATTCGCCGAGCTTGTGCCCGACCATGTTCTCCGTGAGGAATACGGGGATGAACTTTCTCCCGTTATGGACGCCGATGGTCATTCCGATCATCTCGGGGATGACCGTGGAACGGCGCGACCAGGTCTTGATGATCTTCCGCTTCTCATCCTTGGTGTCGGAGGACGCGATCTTTTCCATCAGCTTGGGATCTATGTAGGGACCTTTGCTCAGCGACCTGCCCATGGTTATTTACTCCTTCGTTTGATGATGAAGACTTGGGTTCTCTTGTTTCGGCGCGTCTTGTAGCCCTTCGTCGGGATCCCCTCGGGGGAGACCGGATGGCGGCCGCCCTTGGACTTGCCTTCGCCGCCGCCGTGGGGATGGTCGACGGGGTTCATGGCCGTGCCGCGGACGTGGGGCTTCCAGCCCATCCAGCGGCTGCGTCCGGCCTTGCCGATGGAAATGTTCTGGTGGTCCAGGTTGCCGATCTGGCCGATCGTCGCCCGGCAATCCAGATGGATCTTCCGGATCTCGGAGGATGGCAGGCGGACCTGGGCATAGTCCCCTTCTTTGGCCAGGATCTGGGCGCCGGCCCCGGCGGTCTTGGCGATCTGGCCTCCCTTGTCCTTCTTCATCTCGATATTGTGGATGATCGTGCCGAGGGGGATGAACCGGAGGGGCATGGCGTTGCCGGGCAGGATGTCGACCTGTGCGTTGGAGGAAACGACCTCCTGGCCGACCTTCAGGTTCAACGGCGACAGGATGTAGCGGCGCTCGCCGTCCCTGTACTTGACCAGGGAGATGAATGCCGAGCGGTTCGGGTCGTATTCGACGGTCTCGATCGTACCCGGGATGTCGATCTTGTCCCTCTTGAAATCGATGATTCTGTAAAGCCGTTTGTGCCCGCCTCCCCTGTTGCGGATCGAAAGCCGGCCGCGGCTGTCGCGACCCCCGGATTTAGAAAAGGACTTGAGCAAAGGCTTGTGGGGACGATCCGTCGTCAGCTCCTCGAACGTGTGGCCCGTCCTGTGGCGCAGGCCCGCGGTGACCGGTCTGTATGTCTTGATACCCATGTTAGACAGCCTCGAAATATTCGATCATTTTTTCGCCTTCTTTGAGCTTGACGAAGGCCTTCTTCCAGTTTTTCGTCCTGCCCGAGTTCCTCCCGACCCGCCGGACCTTCCCGGTCTTGTTCTGGGTGCGGACGCTCTCGACCTTGATCTTGAACAGATATTCGACGGCCTTCTTAATTTCGATCTTGTTGGCGCCCCGGGGGACCTCGAAACAAACCTCCCGGTTCGCTTTCTTGAGCCGGGTGCTCTTTTCCGTGATGACGGGCCTCAGGATGATGGAATGATGGTCCTTCACTTCAATCTCTCCATGACGGATTCAAGAGCTTGTTCGCTGAAAACAAGCCATTTATGGTTTAAAACGTCGTAGATGTTGAGCTGCTTGGAGTCCACAGCCTTGACCTTGGGGATGTTCCTCAGGGCGAGGAAAAGGTTCTTGTTCTCGGTGCGGTCGACGACCAGGGCGGAGTCCAGATTCAGGCTCTTGAGCCACTGGACCGCAGCCTTCGTTTTGGCTTCCTTGACGTCGAGCTCCCGGAGGACCAGGATCTGGTTGTCCTTGAACTTCAGGGAAAGGACCGACTTGAGGGCATTGCGCTTGGCCTTCCTGGGGATCTCGTAAGAATAGTCCTTGGGTTTCGGGCCGAAAGTCGTCGCGCCTTTCCTCCAGAGCGGCGAACGGTTGCTGCCGGCCCGGGCGCGTCCCGTCCCCTTCTGCCGCCAAGGCTTCTTCCCCCCCCCCGACACCAGGCTCCGCGTTTTGGTGGCTGCCGTGCCACGGCGCTGGTTGGCCCGGTAATTGATGACCGCCTCGTAGATCAGATGGTCCTTGGCCGGGTAGGCGAAGATATCTTCCGGAACTTCGATCTCGCGGGCCGTCTTTCCGCTCTTGTCCAACACTTGTAGCTTAAGCATGGTTCACTCTTTCCGTCAGGAAGCTTTGCGGTGAAAACTCCCCTTCTTGATCAGCAGATAACCGCCCTTGGCCCCGGGCACCGCCCCCCTGACCACGAGCAGGTTGTTCTCCTTGTCCAACTCGATGACGACGAGGTTCTGGACCGTCACGCGGTCGCTTCCCATGTGGCCACCCATCCGCATGCCCTTGACAACGCGGGACGGATAGGACGAAGCGCCGATGGAGCCCGGCGCGCGGTGGAACATAGAGCCGTGGGAGCCGCCGCCCCCGGCGAAATGGTGCCTCTTGACGACGCCGGCGAAACCCTTGCCCTTGCTCGTCCCGACGATGTGGACCTTCTCCCCGACCGCAAAGATGTCCACCAGGACCTGGTCGCCCTCCTTGATCTCCGAAGGCTCCGAGCAACGCACCTCGCGCAGGGTTTTGAGGACGGGGACGCCCGACTTCTTGAAGTGGCCGAGCTCGGCCTTGTTGGGCTTCTTCCGGCCCTTCCCCTCGACCAGACCGAGCTGGAGAGAGGAGTAACCTTCCTTGGCCTTGGTCTTCTTCTGGATGACCGTGCACGGGCCCGCCTGGATGATCGTGACGGGGACGACGTTACCCTCGTTATCGAAAATCTGGCTCATGCCGATCTTTTTGCCGATGATACCTTCGATCATGATCCGTCTCCCGCATTGCCGAAGGCCTGGATCTCGACGTCGATTCCCGCCGGCAGGTCCAATTTCTGAAGCTCTTCGATCGTCTCGTTGTTGTATTCGCTGATGTCGATCAGGCGCTTGTGGATCCGCATCTCAAAGTGTTCCCGCGACTTCTTGTCCACATGGGGAGACCGGAGAACGCAGAACCGATGGATGCGCGTCGGCAAGGGTATGGGACCGGCGACGTTGGCGCCCGTCCTCTTGGCCTTGACCACGATATCCTTGACCGACTGGTCCAAAAGACGATGATCAAATGATTTTAGTCTTATTCTTATCTTTTCCATCTTCGTTCCTCGGTTCTCCGATTTGCTGTTCCCGCCGTTCGACCGGTTCCCGGTTTTCCCGCTATTCGAGGATCTCCGTGACCGTCCCGGCGCCCACCGTCCGGCCGCCCTCGCGGATGGCGAACCTCAGCGCCTTCTCCATCGCCACATCCGCGATCAGCTCGATCTCCAGGTTCGCGTTGTCCCCG
>CAZSMW010000094.1:0-1886 GCA_964607985.1 uncultured Eubacteriales bacterium | reverse complement strand
CCTTTCGGGAATGAGTTCTTGAAGATCGGCGGGTTGAAAGGTTTCGTCGACGGCGGTCTTGGCGCCACCACGGCCTATTTTTTTGAGCCCTATTCCGATGCTCCCTCGACCTGCGGCCTGCTCAATCCCCAGATGTTTCCCGAAGGCATCATGGAAGAGAGGATCTTGAAAGCCGATCGGGCCGGGCTCCAAGTGGCCATCCATGCGATCGGAGACAAAGCGAACTCTCTTCTTTTGGACATCTTCAAGAAAGCCGTTGAACAAAATGGGCCCAAGGACAGGCGATGGCGGATCGAACATGCCCAGCACCTGCAGCCCGCCGATATCGGGCGCTTCGGCAGCCTGGGGGTCATCGCATCGGTTCAGCCCTATCATGCCATCGATGACGCGCGGTGGGCGGAAAAAAGGATTGGGAAAGAGCGCTGCCGAACGACCTATGCGTTTCATTCCCTCCTCGCTCAAGGCGCGAGGCTGGCACTTGGTTCAGACTGGATTGTCGCCCCGCTCAATCCGATGACCGGGATCTATGCCGCCGTTACCCGGGCCCCCCTCGACGGAAAAAGTCCCGGAGGATGGTACCCGGAGGAGAAAATTTCCCTGGAAGAAGCCATCAAAGGCTATACCATCGGAGCCGCATTCGCGGAATTCTCGGAAAATCTGAAAGGGTCCATCGAGACAGGGAAGCTGGCGGACCTGGTCGTGCTCGATCAAAATCTCTTCAAGATAGCTCCGGACAAGATCAAGGACGTCAAGGTCAAGATGACGATCGTTGATGGAGAAATCATTTATCAAAGACAGTAAATCCGGTCGTAGCCCAATGAACGCGAGCCTCATCGTCCTCGCCGGCGGGAAAGGCCGGAGGATGAGGGCCGACAAGGCAAACTTGCCTATCCCGGGGGGGACGCTCATCGGGAGGGTCCTCCTCCAGGTCGAAGGGATGTTCGACGAGGTCCTCATCTCCGTTTCGAGGGGACAAGCCGTGGACGCACCCGGCTGTCGGACCGTCGAAGACGCCACCCCCGGCCAGGGCCCGCTGGCCGGAATCCTGGCCGGGATGAAAGCCGCAAAGAATGAGGTTTGCGCCGTTCTGGCCTGCGACATCCCGGACATCGATGTCGATTTTCTGAAAGGTCTCATCTCGAAAGCCCATGGTTTCGACATCGTGGTCCCTATCTCGTCAGTGGGGCTTTTCGAGCCCCTCTTCGCCGTTTACAGGCGATCGGTCATCCCGGAGATCGAGGCTTTGATCCAAGCAGGTGACTTCTCCATCCTGACTCTCTTCGACCGATGCCGGACGCGCAAGGTCAGGCTGAAAGACTCCGGCTGGCTCCGGAACCTCAATACGCCCGAAGACTATAAGAAATACCTGCGGGAACTCCGGAGGGGGCCCGAACGGATTCGAACCCCTAAAGCCCGTCCTTTTCAAAGAGGGCGTAAAAAAGGACCCGTCCCAGAGTTTCCGAAACCAGGGCCGCGGCGAACGCCCAGATCATAAGATGCTGGACCGGTGAGCCCGGCGTCAACGGGGATTTCGCCAGAATGGGTGGAACGACCGCGACGGCGGCGGTAAGAAGGAAGGCCAATCTGAGGCCGTAGAGCAGGGCGAAAACCCGGGAGGGTTTTGTGCCGAACCCCCGCCGCCCAAGCCGCCGGATCCCGAAATGCGGATCGAACAGGACGACCCCGGCAAAATTCAGTACCAGAAAGGCCAGGGCGGCCGCGTTCCACGGCAACCGTCCCGCGAAGGGGGGGGCCCCCTCCCCTTCCCTCAACAGCTTGAAGGCCGGGGCCGCGGCCGAGCCCAAGGCGCCCAGAACGAAGGCCGTCATAAAGAAAGAAAAGGGCGTCATGGCGTTGTTCCAGACGGGGACGGCTTCGAGCCTGTA
>CAZSMW010000093.1:0-7080 GCA_964607985.1 uncultured Eubacteriales bacterium | reverse complement strand
CGAGCGTTCTGCTCGTCCTTCTCGTTGGTCAGCCCAGGATCCTCTTCGCCATGTCCAGGGACGGGCTCCTGCCGCCCATGCTCTCCAAGGTCCACAAGCGCTTCAAGACGCCTTCCATGGCAACGATCTTCACGGCCCTCGTAGTAGCCATCGGCTCGGCCCTGCTGCCCATCCGGGTCGTCGCCGAGCTCTGCGCCATCGGTACCCTCTTCGCTTTCATGATCGTCTGCTGCGGAGTCATCATTTTGCGCCTCAGCCGGAAGGACATCCGCCGGCCTTTCAAGGTCCCCCTTTTCCCCTGGCTTCCGGGCGCCGGCGCCCTCCTCTGCGCCTACCTCATGATCAACCTGCCGAAAACGGCCTGGGAACGATTCGTGATCTGGCTGGTCATTGGATTGGCGATCTTCTTCCTTTACAGCCGGAAACACAGCCGGCTGGCAGGGAAGGCCAGGATTTAGCCCCGACTTCATTGAAAAAGCCGGCGAATTCGCTTATAATGACGTCGTACTTGGGTTTTTCATCGATCTCGCCGGCAAATTAACGGAACGCAACTCAGGTCAAATCACATACGTTCGTTGGAAAGGTGTTGGTATCTATGAAGACAGATATCGCCAAGATGCGGAATATCGGGATCAGCGCTCATATCGATTCCGGGAAGACGACGCTGACGGAAAGGATCCTCTTCTACTGCAAAAAGATCCACAAGATCCACGAGGTCAAGGGGAAGGACGGCGTCGGCGCCACCATGGACTCGATGGACCTGGAACGGGAACGGGGGATCACTATCACCTCCGCAACGACCAACGTCCAGTGGGGGGACCACTCCATCAACATCATCGATACGCCCGGCCACGTCGACTTCACGATCGAAGTCGAGCGCTCGCTGCGGGTGCTTGACGGCGCCGTCCTCGTCCTCTGCTCGGTCGGCGGCGTCCAATCCCAAACGATCACCGTCGACCGTCAGCTCAAACGCTACCGCGTCCCCAGGATCGCCTTCATCAACAAGCTGGACAGGACCGGCGCCAACCCCTACAAGGTCAAGGACCAGCTCGTGGAGAAGCTCGGCCACAACGCCGTCCTGATGCAGATCCCTATCGGCCTGGAAAGCAACCTCCAGGGCATCGTGGATCTGGCAGCCATGAAAGCCTATTATTTTGACGGCCCCGACGGAGAGATCATCAGGGAGGAAGAGATCCCCCCCAGCCTTCGCCAAGAGGCCGCCGGGAAGCGGGAGGAGATGCTGGACGCAGTCTCCATGTACTCCGATGAACTCATGACCGCTGTCCTCGAGAACCGGGTCCCCGAAGACCTCATCCATGAGGCCGTCCGCACAGGCACCATCTCCCGGGAGCTGACTCCGGTCTTCATGGGGTCCGCCTACAAGAATAAGGGGATCCAACTCCTGCTGGACGGTGTGGTCCGTTACCTCCCCGACCCGTCCGACGTCGAGAACATCGCTTTGGACCTGGAAAGCGAAGGCCGCGAAATTAAGCTCGAATCCGATCCGTCCGCCCCGACCGTCGCCCTGGCCTTCAAGCTCGAGGACGGGGCTTACGGCCAGCTGACCTACATCCGCATCTACCAAGGGAGAATGGAAAAGGGTGACGAGCTTTACAACAACCGCTCGCGCCAGAAGTTCAAGGTCGGCCGGCTGGTCCGCATGCACGCCGACAGCATGGAGGACATCCGGGAGGCGGAGTGCGGCGACATCGTCGCCCTGTTCGGGGTCGAATGCGCCTCGGGCGACACGTTTGTCACCCCGGGCTTGAACCTGACCATGACCTCCATCTATGTGCCCGAGCCGGTCATCTCCCTGGCCATCAACCCGGTGGACAACACCTCCGCCGACCGCATGGCAAAAGCCCTCAACCGGTTCACCAAGGAGGACCCCACGTTCCGCAGTTACGTCGACCCGGAATCCAACGAGACCATCGTCCAGGGGATGGGAGAACTGCACCTGGACGTCTACATCGAGCGCATGAAACGGGAGTACCGGGCCGAGGTCGTGACGGGCAAGCCGCAGGTCGCCTTCCGCGAGGCCATCAGCCAGAAAGTGGATTTCGACTACACCCACAAGAAGCAGACGGGAGGCGCCGGCCAATATGCCCGCGTCAAGGGCTCCATCGAGCCGCTGGCCAAGGGCAATTATGAGTTCGTCAACGACGTCAAGGGCGGGCGCATCCCCAGGGAGTTCATCCCGGCCTGCGACAAGGGGTTCCAATCCAGCCTGAAGAAAGGGCAGCTCATCGGGTTCCCCGTCATCGGCATCCGGGTCACGATCAACGACGGCCAATACCACCCCGTCGATTCCTCCGACATCGCCTTCCAGACGGCCGCCCAGGGTGCGTTCCGGCAGGCTTACGCGAAGGCCAAGCCCCAGATCCTCGAGCCCATTATGAAGGTCTCCGTCGAGGGTCCGACGGAGTTCGCGGGCCATGTCTTCGGCAGCATCAACCAGAGACGGGGAGTGATCGTGAGTTCCGTGGAGAACGGCACGTTCTCGCGTGTCGACGCCGAGGTCCCTCTGTCCGAGATGTTCGGTTACTCGACCGTGCTCCGCTCCCTGACCCAGGGGAAGGCGGAGTTTACGATGGAGTTCATGAAATACGGGAAAGTGCCGGGCCACGTGGCCGAGGTGCTCATGGCCGAGCACCAGGAAAAACGGAAGAAAGCCGCTTCGAAATAAAGGGAGGAGACTCAGTCCATGGTCAACACCGAAATCATCCAAAGGAGCCCCATCCGGAGCCTCGAGAAGTCCATCCGCGGCGGCCTGGGCAAGGGAAACATCGGAGTGCTGGCCTCGCGCAAGGGCGTCGGCAAGACGGCCTGCCTGGTCCACATCGCCACGGACAAGCTTCTCCAGGGGAAACCCGTCATCCACGTCTCCTACGCCAGCCGGGTGGACTACATCATCACCTGGTACGAAGAGATCCTAAAGGAGCTGTCCAAAAAGAAGGGCATGAAAGCGGCGGCCGAGTTCCATGACGACATCATCAAGAACCGGGTCATCATGAACTTCAATCAGGACGGCGCCAGGACCGAGCAGGTCCTCAGGAGCCTGGAGGCCATGATCGTCCACGGCAACTTCGCCGCGGACACGATCATCGTCGACGGCTTCGACTTCGCCCAGGGCACCCCGGAGGATATCCGGAAGTTCAAGGAGTTCGCCGCCCGCCTCGGGCTCGAGGTCTGGTTCAGCGCGACCCTGAAAGGGGATGACCCTCTCTTCGACGGCAAGGGCGTCGCGTTCATACTCGGCAACTTCATGGGCGTCATCGACGTCCTCATCTCCCTGCGCCACGAGGGCGAGATCGTCAGGCTGGACCTGGTCAAGGCCCACGACAAGCCGGCCACGGGCAAGCTCCGCCTCCTGCTCGACCCCAAGACGCTCCTCATCGCCAAGGCCGTCCGGACAAAATAGGGTCGGCTCGGACCGTCGCCGCGGTCGTGAGCAAGGCCGCGGACATCAAGCCCCTGCTCGCCAAGTTCGGGACCTGGGAAGAGAAGAAGATCACCGACCCTGCGGGTGGGTAAATACATGCTCCGGCCGCCGCGCGGGATTGGCCCGCGGGAAACGTGTTCGCCGGACGATAAAGGGAACCCAGTTCATCGTTACTCAGAGTGCCGGGCAGGGAAGCTTCTTGAACAAAACCCGTCTAAACAATAGAATGTTGTCTTTTATAGGACGGGTTCGGGCAAACTGAAGAAAAGAAAGAAAACCGCGAAAGAAGAACATGAAGAGACTCACCTCCCGCGCCACGGGCGCTTTTACCATTCTCGTGTGCTCAATCCTCCTCGCGTCCGTCCTCTCCGCGGAGGAACTCACCGCCGTCCGGGTCAAGGAAGGTCCCAAGGTCGACGGGCTTCTCACCGACCCCGCCTGGCAGTCGGCTTTTGTCATAACCGGTTTCCGCATGGTCGAACCCCGGCCCGGCGATGACCCGAGCGAAAAGACCGAAGCCCGCGTCCTCTACGACGACGCGAGCCTCTACATCGGCGTTTACTGCCACGACCGTGAACCCGTCCGGATCTCGGCCAACACCATGGCCCACGACAGCGGGAATGTCCAATCCGACATGGGCTACGGCGGCTACGGCCACGCCCCGCAGACGTCCAGCGACGACGTCATCCGCATCCTCCTCGACCCGTTCCAGGACAAGCGCAACGCCTATATCTTTTTTGTCAACTCGCATGGGGCCCGCGGCGAGGGTCTGGCCTACGCCGGGAGCTCCAGCCTCAACTGGGACGGCATCTGGGAAGCCGACAGCCGGCGCCTCGAGGACGGCTGGTCGACGGAGATCCGCATCCCCTTCAAGACGATCTCCTTCCGACCGGGCCTCACCGTCTGGGGCCTGAACATCGAGCGGACGATCGCCCGCAAGATGGAGGTCATCCGCCTCTCCGGCACGACGCGGGACAGCAACTTCTACAACCCGAACGAAGCGGCCGCCCTGCAGGGGATCGAGGGCATCAGGCAGGGGCTGGGCATCACCTTCCGCCCCTACGGCCTGGCCAGCGCCTCCAAGGACAACTTCGTGTCGGGCACCTACCACGGCGAGCTCGACGGCGGCTTCGATTTTTACAAGAGTTTCACGCCGAACCTCGTCGGCGTCGCCAGCTACAACATGGATTTCGCCGAGACCGAGGTCGACGAGCGCCGCATCAACCTGACTCGGTTCCCGCTCTTTTTCCCCGAAAAACGGATGTTCTTCCTGGAGGGGTCCGAGGTCTTCAGCTTCAGCTCGAGCATCAGCTTCATGCCCTTTTTCAGCCGCCGGATCGGGCTCTTCGAGGGAACCCAGATCCCCGTCCGCTTCGGCGCCAAGCTCTACGGCAAAGTCGGCAACACGAACCTGGCCGTCCTCGACGTCCAGACCGGCGCCTACGGCGACCTCGGCGGCCGCAACCTGCTCGCTGCCCGGATGACCCAGAACATCTTCGCCCAGAGCAAGGTCGGCTGGATCTTCACCAACGGCAGTCCGACGGGCGAGAGGAACTCCCTCGCGGGCGTCGACTTCAACTATTCCTCGTCGAAGTTCCTGGGGGACAAGAACATCATGCTGGCAGCATGGGGGGCCTACAACTGGAACGAACGGGATGAGGGGCGTCACCACGGCTTCGGCTTCCGGGCCGACTATCCGAACGACCTCTGGAACGTCCAGACGACCTATGCCTTCTACGGCGAGGCCCTCGACCCCGGCTTGGGATACATGATGCGTCAGGGCATCCAGACCGCCTTCGCCCGGGTCGCCTTCCAGCCCCGGCCGACCGGGGGGTTCTTCGGACGGTTCGTCCGTCAGTTTTTCTTCGATGCGAGCGCCGATTACTACTGGGACCTTTCGGGGAACCTGGAGACGCGCCGGATCAACGCTTCGCCGCTAAGCTTCAGGACCCAAAGCGGCGAGAGGTTCGGCTTCAGTATCGTCGCCAACCGGGACATCCTGCCCTACGATTTCGAAGTCGCCGAAAGGGTCATACTGCCTGCGGGGCGCTACGATTTTACGAGCTTTCGGCTTGATGCGAGCACGGCCAACCACCGCCCCATCGTCCTCGAAGCGGGCTACAATTTCGGGCAGTTCTATTCAGGCCATTACGACGACGTCAACCTGGGCCTGACACTGAAGTTCAAGGGCTACGCGACCTTGGCTTTCGACGCCAACATCGTCCGCGGCCGCCTGCCCGAAAGCCGCTTCAGCGAGAACGTCTATCAGGTCAAGGCCGATATCTTCCTCTCGCCCGACCTCGGCCTGATGAATTACGTCCAGTTCGACGACATCTCCAACACCCTGGGCTGGAGCGCCCGGGTTCGCTGGCAGATCTCGCCCGGCAACGAGATCTTCCTGGTCTACAACAAGAACTGGGAGCGCCGCTGGGATCCGGCCGGCCGGTTCGCCCCGCTCGGGGACCGGGGCGTCATCAAGATCTCGCTTTCGATCAGGCCCTAGCCGCGATAGGCCGGGGGCCCTCCCCACCTATACCCCTTCTTTGGAGCGCCGTCAGTCCTTTCCGAACGTCCAAACCGCCGTGCACCCTTCCACAGTGAGACGGGCGTCCGGTCCGAACTTGTATTCGGCTCTCGGCTCGGCATCTCTCGTCAGCGTACAGACGACCTTATTTATTTGTCGTGCCGAAATATGTTGCCGTCTTTCATGACGAACATGACCTTCTGAAGCACCGAGATGTCCTGCAATGGATCACCCGAAACGGCAACGATATCGGCTAACATCCCGGGTGCTAAGTGACCGATTTCAGCAGATTGGCCGAGCAATTCGGCAGCGATAGAGGTGCCTGCTTTTATAGCGTCCATCGGACTAAAGCCTGCTTTCTTGA
Source organism: uncultured Eubacteriales bacterium (assembly GCA_964607985.1). Taxonomy (GTDB): domain Bacteria; phylum Acidobacteriota; class Aminicenantia; order Aminicenantales; family Saccharicenantaceae; genus JALHVH01. Next base: position 750 of record CAZSMW010000093.1, on the reverse strand, counting down.
CCAAGAGCTCAAACTCCTTGGCTTCGTTCACAGACCAAGGAAAGGACCCGGCATCCGTGCCGAGGGCGATCTTCAATCCCTTTTTAAAGGCTTTATTGAGCGCCTTATATTCTATTTCTAGCAACTGCTTGAGAAGCGGGGACGGCCCATGTTCAAGACCGTTTTCGAACACTAACAATGTCGGGCACCAATAGACTCCCTGTATCTTCGCTTGATCGATAAGGGTATCATCAAATCCGCTTCCGTGTTCGATGCTGTCGACGCCGGCTTCTAGGGCGGCTTTTATCCCATTCCGGCTGATGGCATGAGCAGCCACTTTACGGTCCAGTCTATGGGCTTCATTCACCATAGCCATCAATTCTTCGGGGGTAAAATTCGTCAGGCCGGATATTCCCCCGTCCTTATCAATAAAGAAAGGCCAATCCACATAAATCTTGATCCAGTCAGCCCCATAGGCGACCTGCTCTCGAACCGCCTTGAGGCACTCATCAATCCCGCTGACCATCTGAGCTCCTTTGGGAAGATCCAGCTCCCATGAATAATCATCGGCAAAATAGCGGCCCCTTATATTCAACCCACGAGTTGAGACCCATAATCGCGGACCAGGAATGATACCTATATTAATGGCTTTCTTCACATCAACATCGGCATACATTGCCCCTTCAGATTCCACATCCCGTAATGCCGTAAAGCCATTCCAGAGTGCTTTACGCACCATAGCTACGGCTCGAATAGCCCGGAATGGAGTCG
>CAZSMW010000092.1:0-4219 GCA_964607985.1 uncultured Eubacteriales bacterium | reverse complement strand
CCGTTCTCCTGGAACCTCTTCTTGATGAGCTCCATGTCCTCGGGGATCTTGTTCTGCTTGAATACGTCCTTCCCGCCGATCCAGGACAGGACGTTATGGGTCTTATTGTCCTTCATGGCCTCCCGGAGGCTGCTCTCCGGGATCTTGGACCGGCCCTCGAAGACGATCGAGCCGACGCGGACCTTGGGCCCCTCGTCGATCCGGAACGTCAAATCGACCTCGTTCTTGCCCTTCCGGGCGACCTCGGCGTCGATCTTGGCCGCCTGAAGCCCCTTCTCGGAGAGGAGGTCTTCGATGGTCCTCTTGATCTTCTGGACCTTGGCCGGGCTGTAGTAGGAATACGGGAGGACGTATTCGTCCTTCTCCTTGAGTTTGTTGACGATGTCGTCTTCCTTGACCTTTTTCCCGGTCTTATAGGTAACGCTCTTGATGACCGGGTTCTCTTCGACGATGATCTTGATGATCTTTCCCTTGGCCCCTTCCGCCTGCTCGATCCGGACGTCCGCAAAGAATCCGGTCGACCAGAGGACCCGAAAATCCCTCTTGAGGAGATCTTCGTTAAAATAGTCCCCTTCCCTTGCCGAGAGGTAATATTGGATGGTCTCTTTGGTCACCCTATCGTTCCCCAAGATCTCGATCTTTTCTACCATTTCCTGGGCGGAGAGGATCAGGGGGAAAAAGGCCAACAGAAGAGCCGGTATCATCTTCTTCATGATCACATCCTTATACCACATTCCATCGGTTCAGTCTATTTCCGAAGAGGTCAGCATCTCATCTCCCTCCGGTCGAGGCCCCATGCCATCTCCGCCCTCCAACAAGTTTCTCCAGGCATCGTCCTTGCTCCAATGCCCTTCATCACACGTAAAGAAACGCTTCCTCTGGAAAGAGACGGGCAGGCCGGACAGGCAAAGAAAAGCCATAAAATCGGATTTGGCTGGAGAAATTGACGGGCGAGAAATAAGAGGCGGCCGGCCGACCGGCGCGGGAAAAATTCTCTATCCGGACTGGATGTGTGCCTCTGGGATGGAAAGGCCGAGGTCAGGGGCTTCCGCCCGGAGCGTATCACATAAGTTCTAACGCCCTGAGGGGGGCAAAAGTTTCAACAGGCCGGCTTCCATGACATAAAGCTTATGGCAATATGCGGCGATCTTTTCGTTATGAGTCACAATGACCGAGGAGAGGCCTTTCTTTTGATGAAGGTCCAGGATGAGCCTGAGAACCATCTCGCCTGTTTTCCAATCCAGGTTTCCCGTCGGCTCGTCGGCCAGGAGCACTTTGGGTTCGTTCACGAGGGCCCGGGCGACCGCCACTCTCTGCTGTTCCCCTCCGGACATCTGCCCAGGCCTGAAATGAGCCTTGTCCCCGAGGCCGACCTCTTCCAGGAGTTTCTGGGCCCTGGACAGGGCCTCCTTGCGGGCCGTTCCCCGTATGAAGAGGGGGATGCTGATGTTCTCCAGGGCTGTGAACTCGGGCAAGAGGTGATAGAACTGAAAAACGAAGCCGATCTTGCTGTTCCGCAACCCGGAGATCTCCAGGTCCGAGCAGACTGCGAGGTCTTCGCCGTCCAGCTTGATCGTGCCTTCGCTCGGCCTATCCAGGGCTCCTAAGAGGTTGAGGAGCGTCGTTTTGCCGACGCCGGACACGCCCATGATGGCCGCCAAGTCCCCTCTCCGGAGTTCGAAATCGATCCCTTGGAAGACGCGGAGCTCCCCTTTCGGCAAAGGGTAGGCCTTGCCGAGGTTTTCCGCGCTCAGGACGATGTCATTCATATTTCAACGCGACGACCGGGTCCGTCTTGGCGGCCCGGTGGGATGGGAAAAGAGTCGAAAGGAAACTGATGGCCAGGCTGACCCCGATAATGAGGATGAGGTCAAACCCCCCGAGCCTGAAAGGGACATAGGAGATCTGGTAGATGTCCACCGGAATCCTGATCAGACGGAAGGTATTGGCCATCCAGCACCAAGCAAGACCCAGCAGGACACCCATGGTCGTCCCGACGACCCCGATCAAGGCTCCCTGGAGGAAGAAGATCCTCCGGATCTGGCGGGCCGTCGCCCCCATGGCCATAAGGATACCGATGTCCCTGGTCTTCTCCATGACCATCAGGATGAGGGTGGCGATGATGTTCAGGGCGGCCACGAAAACGATCAGCGTGATGGTCAGGAACATGATGTTCTTCTCGAGCTTAAGGGCCGAGAAGAGCGATCTGTTGAGTTCCATCCAGGTCGTCACGTAGGCAAGGGGCGGCAGGCCTTCCTTGATCCGCTCTCCGATGCTCTCGGCCTCGAAGATGTTCGAGATCTTGACCTGGAGGTAAGTTACTTTCTTCTCGAACCCGAGGAACCGCTGGGCGGCCTCAAGAGGAACGAGGGCCGTCGACGAATCGAACTCGTAGAGCCCCGTGTTGAAGATCCCGCTGACCTTGAATCGCTTGGTCTTGGGGAAGAGGCCCATGGGCGACAGCCGGGAAGCGGTGGTCAGGACCGTGACCGAATCGCCCTGCCCGGCGCCGATGGTGAAAGCGATCTCGCGCCCGAGAAGGAGCCCGTCCTGAGGTCCCGCTTGAGGCACCGAGCCGGATTCCAGTTTCCGGAGCCAGGTGGAGTTCTTCATCTCGAGTCCGAAATCGATCCCCTTGAGCAATGCCCCCGAGCTCCGCGAGGGGCCGTTGATCAGCACCTGACTGTAGACCACGGGAGTTACGGATACCACACCTTTGAGTCCCCGGATCCTCTCCATGAGCCCAAGGTAATCCTTCAATCCATCGCCGGAAAGGTCCGAGACCATGATATGAGAAGTCGCCCCGAGGATCTTGTCCTGGACGTCCTCCTGGAAGCCCGTGATGAGGGCGATGGCGATGACGAGAGCCATGACGCCGATCGTGATGCCCAAGATGGAGATGAGGGTGATGAAGGAGATGAACGCCTGCTTCCTCTTGGCGGTCAGGTATCTCTTGGCGACGAAAAGCTCGAATCTCATGATCTCCGCGGGCGGCCGACGCTCAGCCGTTTCATCTCGGTTTCAGCAGCGGGAACAGGATGACGTCCCGGATCGACCTTTTGTTGGCGAAGATCATGGCCAGGCGATCAATCCCGATCCCCTCCCCTCCGGTGGGGGGAAGCCCGTATTCGAGGGCTTCGACATAGTCCAGGTCGATCCAGTGGGACTCGTCGTCCCCCTTTTTCTGCTCCTCCGCCTGTTGTTCGAAGATCCTCTTCTGCTCGGCCGGGTCGGTGAGCTCCGAGAACGCGTTGGCGATCTCCATCCCGGCGATGAAGAGTTCGAAGCGGGCGGCTTCCCCGGGGTTGTCCTTGTCCGCCTTGGCCAGCGGCGAGACTTCGCGGGGCGGGTTCAGGATAAACGTCGGCTGGACGATCTTCTCCCTGACGTATCTATCGAAAATGATGTCCAGGGCTTTGCGGTAAGTCGCCGGCTTCTTCTCGGGGGCCAAGGTCGCGGCCAGCTCGAGGAGGCTCTTTTCATCCTCGAAACGGCTGGGGGCCAAGCCGCTGAAGGAGACCAGGGCGTCCTTGAACTTCAGCCTCTTCCAAGGTCGTTTGAAGGAGATCGTGTGCTCGCCGAAAGGGAGTTCGTCCCTGCCCAGGACCGTCAGGCTCAGCGTGCTCAGAAGGTCCTCCGTGAGGTCCATCATGTCATTGTAATCGCTGTAAGCCTGATAGAACTCGATCATGGTAAATTCCGGGTTGTGCTCGGAATCGATGCCCTCATTACGGAAGTTCCGGTTGATCTCATAAACCTTGTCCAAACCGCCCACGGTCAGCCTTTTCAAGTACAGCTCGGGGGCAATCCTGAGGTAAAGGTCGATGCCCAGGGCGTTGTGGAACGTCTTGAAGGGCCTGGCCAGCGCCCCGCCCGGGATGGCGTGCATCATGGGCGTCTCCACCTCGATATAGCCGCGCTCGTCAAAGTACTTCCGCATGTTCGCCACGAGGGCACTCCTCAGGCGAAAGGTCTGGACCACCTCGGGGTTCATGATGAGGTCAAGGTACCGCTTGCGGTAGCGGATCTCGATATCCTGAAGGCCGTGCCATTTCTCAGGGAGCGGGTGGAGGGATTTGGCCAAAAAGGTGAAGGAGGCACAGAGGACGGTGAGCTCGCCCGTCCGGGTCTTGAAGAGCGTCCCACGGACGGAGATCATATCGCCGATATCGAAGAGCGAAAACAGCTCATAATTATCGGCCCCGGCCACATCCTCCCG
>CAZSMW010000091.1:0-2092 GCA_964607985.1 uncultured Eubacteriales bacterium | reverse complement strand
GAATTCCCGCCCAATCCGCCTTGTCCCATCCCAGGGCTTCGAAGACCCGGCCGTTCTGTTTTGCCCAGAACTTGACATGCTTGCCCTGCATCTTCTTGGGCTCGCTCATGACCTCGACCCCTTCGGTCAAAAAGACCGGTTTCGGGTTCCCCACGCCGAAGGGGACGAGCCGGTCATAGTGTTCGAGGAAAGAAAGGTTGAGCGAGTCGAGCCCGATGGACGTATCGATCCGAATCTTCTTTCTCAGGTCGTCCTCCGATATCCGGAGGCCGGCCAGCTCGTTGAGGGCGGCCTTGAACGCCGGCATGTCGTCCACCCGAAGGGTGCAGCCGACCGCCAGGCGGTGGCCCCCGAAGCTCTGAAAATACTTCCGGCAGCCTTCAACGAGGTCGATCAGGGGACATTCGGAGATGCTCCGCCCCGAGCCGAACGCCATGCCGTCATCGTATGTGAACAGGATCACCGGCCGGTGGAAGCGGTCCTTGAGCTTGGAGGCCACGATGCCGATCACCCCCCGGTGCCATTCCTCACTGCCAAGGACAAGGCACTTATAGCGGTCTGCCAAGCCCTTCTCCTCGATCTTGGACCTTGCCTGGTCGAAGATTTTTTCCTCCGTCCTCTGCCTCTTGGAGTTCAGCTCCTCGAGCTGTTTGACCAGGCCGCGGGATTCCTCGGGAGAATCGGAGAAAAAGAGCCGGACCGCCAGGTCGGTCATCCCCATCCGTCCGGCGGCATTGATCCGCGGCCCGAGGCGGAAGCCCAGGTCGCCCTCGGAGATCTTTTTGTGGCTCAAACCGCAGGCATCGATCAGGCTTTTCAAGCCGGTATTGGAAACGTTCTCCAGGCTCTTGAGGCCGTACTTGACGAAAAGCCTGTTCTCCCCTTTAAGCTCGGCCACGTCCGCCACGGTCCCGATACAGACGAGCTTCATGTAATGCGGAACGACGGAACTTTTTCCCGCTTCGCCCAGAAGGGCCTGGATGAACTTGAAGACGACACCCACCCCGGCCAAGCCCTTGTCCGGGTATCCGGAGCCGCCGATGACGGGGTTCAGGACCGCGACGGCCTCCGGCAGGCCGTCTCCCGGCCTGTGGTGGTCCGTGACGATCACTTCGATGCCTTTCTCCCTTGCCGCAGCGACAAAGCCCACCGCTTTAGTCCCGCAGTCGACGCTGATGACAAGCTTCGCCCCCCTCTCCTGGGGGACGGAGACATGATGTTCCTTGATCCCGTAACCGTCCTTGAGCCTTTCCGGGATGAAATAATCTACGGAGGCCCCCAACGACGTCAGGGCTTTATGTAGCATGACCACGGAAAGGATCCCGTCGGCGTCGTAATCGCCGAAGATGAGGATCCGTTCCCCCGCCTTAATGGCCTTGTTGACCCTGGCGACCGCCTCGGCCATCCCTGCCATCAAATAAGGATCATGGAGCCCGTCCAGCCCGCCGAAGAGGAACTCTTGGGCCGTAGGGACATCCAGGATGTTCCGGTTAGCCAGGACCCGGGCGATCTCCAAGGGGATCCCCAGCGCCGCGGATAGGGCTTCGGCCTCCGGGCGGGGGGGACTCACCATCCAGATCGTGTCGTTCATCGGACTTCAATGTAGCATAAAAGGGCAGGACAGGCTAGGAAGGTTGGGCCTATTCCATATAGTGCGGGCTGGGGTAATAACTTGGACGGGACGGCCCTCGCTCCCCTTCAGGTTTTTAACGCCGTTCCCGAACCGCCCTTCTCGGCGCCTTCAGAACTCGCGTATTTGATCTATCATCTGTCCATGTTCAGTTAAATGGGGCCTAAATAAGGTCCCCATTTTAACATCGTGGCGTCTATATTCTCTTGAGCAAGCTCAGACATCTTCAGGCGCAGGGTTCCCTCAAAGGACGGTCCGGGAAGGCTAAACCTTCAAGGTCCGCTCAGTCCGTCCCGTCCAAGTCCCCAGCCCGCACAAAACGTAAGAGAGCCGACAGGTTGAATAACGCAAAAAAGCCAAGACAGGCTAGGCAGGCCTAATTGACATTCGGGGCTTTGAAAAATACAATGTTCCTGCCGTGTTGGGAAATCTCAGGGAAAAGCTGTCCAGGACCAGGCAGGC
>CAZSMW010000090.1:0-5503 GCA_964607985.1 uncultured Eubacteriales bacterium | reverse complement strand
CCTTCTCATTTTTTTGGGCCGTCTGGCTTGGCCTCCCTGCGAATAGACGCCCTTTTCCTTCACACGAGGCGACATTAGTTAATACGCTCAACAAGTCCTACGAAAGCTCAAGAATAAAAGTTCCTTGAACCACGCTCTTTAGAGTTGATAAGGATTTCGGGTTCTCTTACGTTTAGTGTGGGCTGGAGGCTTGGACGGGATAACCCTCGATAGCCGTGATGGGAGGGCATGGGGGAGGGCTGCAGGGAAATCCCTTATTTTCTGCGCCTGCTGTTTACGATAATTCCTCAATGAATGATTTCGCCTCTTTGAGGTCCGGAGTATCAAACCCTTCGGTGAACCAGCTGTAGACCTCCTCGAGAAGCTTTCTGGCTTCGCTCTCTTTGCCTTGCTTTTTAAGCAACCGACCGAGGCTTACGGCTGTTCGCAGCTCAAACGATTTTGCCATCTGCTGTCGGGCCACGGCCAAAGACTTCTGGAAGCAGGCTTCCGCCTCTTTTTCCAATACTGTTCGGCCGTTTCTCTCCGCTTTCCTGAGCAGCAGCTCACCCTTGAGACGGAATAGCTCTGCTTCATAATAACGCTCGCCCCCTCTCTCCACCTCCGCCAGCACCTGAGACATGAATTCCAGCCCTTTTTCATTATCTCCCGCCATTCCGTAGGCCTCGGCAAGGCTGCCAAGCAACTCGGTCAGGGTGAATCGGACGCCAGTTGCTTGATAAATTTCCAAAGCTTGGTGAAGCTTGGCTAGGCCTTCTTTAACCCGGCCTTGACGGGTTGCTACCCAGCCCAACTTGAACATGCCGATGCCGACGAAAAACAGGAAACCCTTTTCTTCCGCGAGCGCGGCCACTTCCCGGCCTCTCTCTTCGAGCGCCGCCGCATCTCTCCGGAGAAGATGAAACAGAGAATCAAAAGCCAGCGCTGTGGCCAAACTGAAAGGGTGATTGACTTGGCGAGCCGCCTCGAGCATCTTTCGGCTTTGGTCAACGGCCCGGTCTGGGTACCCGAGTGCCCATAAAACGCTCGCTGTGCTGCACAGACTGATAATGCCGGGGTCCTGTCCGTAGATGAAGGCCAAATGCGAGTGCTGCTGGGGGTTATAAAAAACATTCATCTGCTCAAGATGTTCCAAAGCGGACAACCATTTTCCGATTATAAAGGAGAGAGTGCCACGCAGGGTATGGGTGACCGCAAGACTCAGCGCATCACCGGCCTTCTGAGACAGGTTCATCATTTGTTCGGTGAATTCAAGCGCCGCGTCATGTTCCGCCCGCAGCCAATGATAATTGGCCAGAAAATAGAGCGCATAGATAATTTGCGGTGATCCCGCCATCCTTTCACAGAGCTCCTTAATCCTTCCGTAAGTCGAAGAAACCTCAGGCGCTCCGTACCCATGAATCGCCTGCAATGAAGCCGCCAATGGAATTTGAAAGAAGAGCTCATATTGGTCGTGCTCCGGAGATGGGGGAAAAGTCTTGAGAATATCCAAAGCTTTCCTGAAATGGCCGATTGTCTCGGCATAAGCCGATAGATGCAGGGCTTTGTTCCCTGCTTTGGCCAGATATTCTACAGCCTTAGGCAATATTCCCGCTTCCTGGAAGTGTCTGGCCAGTTGGACCGAAATCTCGTCCGCCTGTTCTCCATAAAGGGCTTCCAGGATATTCCCCACTTCCTCGTGGAGGTGGGTCCGCTCCACTTCATCCAGGCTATTATAAAGATACTTCTGGAACAGATTATTCTGGAATACATACAGGGAGAGGCGCTGCTTCTCCAGATTTCGGATACCCTTGGCCGAGACCAGGTGATGGCGCTTTTCCAGCTCACTGCTCAAAATCTTGATCAATTCCCGGACTTCCTCTTTCCGGAGCCGGGCGACCACCTCGGCCGTGAACTCCTGGCCCTCGACGCTGGCCAGGATCAAAACCTCACCCATCTTTTCCGTCAACCGGCTGATCCGTTCCATGATGACCGCATCCACGCGGGAGGGAAGTTTGCGCCAGTCAAATGTCCGTCCCTCAACCCAACGGCCGTCCCGGTCCCTGACCAGCATCCCCTGTTCCTGCATGGCTCGCAGCAGCTCAACGGTAAAAAGGGGCTGTCCTTTCGTCTGGGCGGAGAGCGTCTCGCGAAACTTTTGGCCGAGCTCATTCGGTTCAGAATCCAAAAAGGCATCTACAAACTTGCGGCCTTCGGCCTTCTCCAAATCCACTTCGATTTCTCCAAAGTCCCGCTTGAATTCATGGAGAACAGGTACGATAGGATGGCGCTTCTCCTCCCTGCCCATTGCGACTTCGGTCGGCCGGAAGGAACCGACGACGAGAATCCGATGGCCCTTGATCTGACGGCCGATATGGAAAAGCAGATTGGCCGACCCCTCATCGACCCACTGCAGATCTTCCAGAATGAGAAGCAGCGGCTTTTCTCTCGATAGAGACTGAAGCACCCGTGTATATTGCTCAAAGAGATGGCTCTGCTGGAGAGTCAAATCCCCAGGAAGAGCGGATTTCCGCTCAACGAGCTTTTTCAGCTGAGCCAGCCAATCCGTCCATCCGGACGAGAAGGTGGATGCTCGTAAGACGAGCGAGGCTCCGGGAGCGAAAATATTGATCAGGTCTGTCCCATTTTCCAGGATGGCTTTGACCGATGAAGGGAGAAGATTCCAAAGACGAAGAGCGTTCTCCCTCGAAATGACTCCGGCCGTAAATTTCGTTTCAACCTCTCCGGTTAAGAGACTCAGAATCTCGATAAAGGGGAGGTAAGGATCTCCGGCACCCGTCTGGGCATTGCACTTGCCGTCGGCCACGATGAGATCGGAATGTGACTCTTGAGCTCGACGGCAGAACTCCTGGATGAGGGCTGTTTTGCCGCTCCCGGCGTCGCCCGTCACAAAAAGGACTCGGCCTTTGCCGAGGAGAGCTGTTTCCAGGGAGTCGGCCAGTGTATCCAGCTCCGGTTCGCGCGCCACGAAGATCGAGCGCGACGGCTCCGCTTCTTCTTCCTTTGTTTCGAGAAATGGAGGGAGATGCGGCCCTTTAGGACGAGCTGCGGCAACAAGGCCTTTCCCTATGCTGTCGAGCTCAAAAATCAGTCCTTCGATATCTTGATATCTTTTCTCCGGATTCTTCTCCAGGCAGTTTAGGATCAGATGATTCATTCCATCAGAGATATGGGAATCTATAGCTTGCGGGTCCAAAGGAATTTGGTTGATGTGTCCCAACGCTATGCTCATGGAAGAATCACCCGCAAAGGGCACCTGACCGGTCAGCATTTCGTAGAGGACCACTCCCAGGGAATAGATATCGGAGCGCGCGTCGGCCTCTTTGCCTTCAGCTTGTTCAGGGCTCATGTATTCAGGTGTCCCGATGATCATTCCGGCTTCGGTTTGGCCTTTTGTCTCCATCGAGCGGGCTATCCCGAAGTCCATAACCCTGGCATTCCCCTCCGTGTCGATCATGATGTTTTGGGGCTTCAAATCGCGGTGAGTGACTCCCAAATGATGCGCCTCTCTGAGCCCCTCACAAACCTGTTTCGCTATGGCCACCGCCTTTCCCTCGGGCAGCTTTCCTATTCTCTTGATGAAGCTTTTTAAATTCTCGCCGGGGACGAACTCCATGGTGATAAAAGAAGTTTCCCCATATTCCATCAGCTCATACATGCGGGCGATATTCTTGTGGATGATTCGCCGCGCCAGCTTCAGTTCGTTGGCGAACCGCTCGATCGTTTTTCGATCTGACGCAATCTCTTTTTTGAGGAACTTGATCGCCACGTCCTCATTCAATTTTTTATCGATGGCCCGATAGACCCTGCCCATTCCGCCCGTGCCGAGTTCCTCGATAATTTCATACCGGTCCGCGAAAAGAGTCCCCCGGGTAAGCTTATCCCTGGGGGTTTCAAGGGTCCTTGTGACGGCCGGGATTCCGACGGAAGTGAGCGGCGTGGCGCATTCTCTACAATATTTGGAATCGGAGAGATTTTCAGTCCGGCAACTCGGGCATTTCATCGGTTATGACCCAATAGTTTATTGTGTGATAGCAGGATATTGATATTTTTCAGAATAGTCAATGAGAACCGCTTCTTCTCGACCACTGAGCCCACTGGGGATTTCGTATTCTGAGTATGAGCGGAATCGGGGATACAATACCAATTTCCGGCGGGAACCATTTCTTGTTAAAAATCGTATTATGATAAGATCGAAAAGATATTTTTGCGCCATCTATGGGGAGGCATTCCATGAGAAAGCGGACATATATCCGGGCGGGCGCCGGAACGGCCGCCGGCCTGGTCTTTTTCCTAACGTTCGCCGGAAGCAGCCTGCTTTCCGGCCAAAGCCTCGACTTCCCTTCTAAAAAATGGGGGATCAGCTTCGGCAATTCCAGGGAATTCACGGGGTTGCGGTTCAATTTCCGGGATAGCCGGGTGCGTCGCATCTCCGGCATCAACGTGACCCTATGGCAGCCCCGCAAGGACAATAAGGAAGCCTTCGTCTCCGGGATATCCTTGGGCGTCATTCCCGGCGGCGGGACACTGAAGGGGCTCCAGCTCGGCCTCCTCGGCATCGCCGCGGAAACGAAGCTTTCCGGGATCTCCGTCGGTCTCCTCGGCCTGGGAAGCGGCGGGGATATCAGCGGCATCAACATCGGGGGGCTCGGCGCCGGGGCAGGAGAAAACGTTAAAGGCTTGAACGTCGGCGGCCTGGGCATTGGAGCAGGGGAAGACCTCTTCGGAATCAATATCGGCGGGCTCGGGGTCGGCGCCGGCAAGAACATGACCGGGCTGAACATGGGGGGACTCGGGGTCGGCGCCGGAGAAAATGCCATGGGCATCAATGTCGGCGGTTTGGGCGCCGGGGCCGGCGAGAACATGACCGGAATTAATATCGGTGGAATCGGCGTCGGCGCGGGGAACCGGCTCGTTGGGATCAATATCGGGGGCGTGGGCGTTGGGGCCGGGGACGAGCTCATTGGATTGACCGTCGCGGGAATCGCCGCCGGGTCAGTCAAAGTCCGCGGCATAACGATCGCGGGAGGCGCCGTCGGAGGTCAGGACCTCAAAGGTGTCCAACTGGCGCTCGGCTCGGTCCTCGTGACGAAGGGCGGCCGGATGACCGGCCTCATGGCGAGCGCGTTCAATTATGTCCGCGGACATCAGACCGGGTTGGCCATCGGGATCGTGAATTATGCCTACCGCGTGAAAGGCCTCCAGATCGGCTTCGTCAACATCGTCCGCGACAATCCTCGGGGTTTAAAAGTGCTTCCGATATTCAATTCGAGCTTTTAAATCCGGGACACCATATCAGGTTCCGAATTTCCCGGAACGTCGAATTTCCCAGGGGAGAATTCATGAATTCGGAAATTGGTATTGTGTCCCTCTTTTCTGTATAATAAAAATCTTCGTTGACAAGGTTCGGATGAGGAGTGCCGGCGGTTGAGCGAGTTCCTGGAATTTCATGACGTCTCCAAGAGGTTCGGAACGATCCATGCCGTCTCGGACGTAACCCTCG
>CAZSMW010000089.1:0-11441 GCA_964607985.1 uncultured Eubacteriales bacterium | reverse complement strand
GGCCTGATCACCGGCAGATATTTTCCCGTCGAGCTCTTCGAGACCAAGTCCAAGAAGACCTATCTGGAGGCGCCCCACGAGAGCCTCGAACTGGGAGGATTGAAGGTCACGCATTGCCGGCTGCGCCATCCCCAGGGAAGTCTCGCCTACAGGTTCGAGGAGGAGGGCAAGAGCGTCGTCTTTGCCACCGACACCGAACATCCCTCCGAGGGGGTCGACGAGGTCCTCGCCGGGTTCGCCACGGGCGCGACTTACCTCGTCTCCGACGCGACCTTCACGCCGGAAGAATACAGGTCGGGAAAACAGGGTTGGGGGCATTCGACCTGGCTCGAAGGGACGCGACTCGCCGCGGCGGCGAACGCGGAAAACCTCCTGCTTTCCCACTTGAATCCCGATCACGGGGACGACCTCGTGGACGGGCTGGCCGCTTCGGCCAGGGAACATTTCCGAAGGACGTCCGCCGCCCGGCAGGGGCTGCGGCTGTTCGTTTGAGGAGGGGCGCCATGCCCAACGTACCGTTATCGGATTGGACTCTGTATGTCGAGATCGTCGCCGGGCTGACCGCTCTCGGTCTCGCCGCGCTCATCTATGTCGTCGTCCGGAAGCCGCTCAAAAAGGGCCCGTTCCTGACGCGCCTGGGATTGCCCGCGTCGTTCATCCTCGTCGCGCTCGTCTTCACATCGGCCGCGGCGCGGAAACTCCTCCCCGTGCGGGCCCGGTTCTTCGATTTCGTCCACGCGGCGCTCGTCTTCTTCGCCATCGTCTTCGTCGTCTGTCTCATCGACGCGTCTCTCCAGGCCTGGTTCGTCAGGCGCAAGGCGCGGTTCCCGATGCCGGGAGTCCTCCACGGCTTCATCTTGGCCGTCATCTACCTGGCCCTTATCTTCACGATCCTGAATGGGCTCCTCGGCATCAACATCACGCCCTTCCTCGCAACCTCCGCCATCCTGACCGCCGTCCTGGGCCTCGCCCTGCAGGGGGTCCTCGGCAACATCCTGGCCGGCCTTTCCCTCCACTTCACGCGGTCCTTCAGCCGCGGCGACTGGGTGAAGGTCGGGGAGACCGAAGGCGTCGTCATGGAGACGAACTGGCGGGAGACCCGTATCCTCGACCGGGCGTCGAATATGATCGTCCTGCCGAACAACGCTGTGGCCTCAGGGACGATCACGAACTTCTCCCAGCCCGACCGGAAAGCCGCCATCACCCTGCCCCTCAGGGTCGGGTACGAAGCGGCCCCGGCCCTCGTTCTCGAGACGCTCCGGGAATCCGCCCAGGAGGTCCCGGAAGTCCTGGGTTCTCCGGCCCCCCTGGCCCAAATCCTCGGATATGACGATTACGGGGTCTCCTACCTCCTCAAGTTCTGGATCCAGGATTACCAGCGGAAGTTCTCCATCATGACCGAGGTCGGGCGGCGCGTCTGGTACAAATTCAAGAGGCGGGGGATCGAGATCCCCATGCCCGTCTCCGGCCAGTTATCCAGAGTCCTCCAAACTGTCGATAGGAGCGGGGCGAGGGAGTCGGCGGAAAAGGCCGCTGAACGGACCCTTCGCGACCTCCTCAATTCATCGTTCCTGAGGTATCAGGAAGAGGACGGGTCGGGCCGGGCCATCCTGTCGGATGCCGAGGCCCGGGAGCTTGCGTCGCTCGTCCGACGCGTCGTCTACACACCCGGCGAGGTGCTCTTCCGGCAGGGAGAGAAGGGAGAGGCGTGTTACATCGTCTCGCGCGGATCGGTCAAGGGGCAGATCATCACCGAGGAGAACGGGAAGGCTTATTCTTCGGAGTTCCGGACGGGGCCGGCCGGGATCGTCGGCGAGATGTCCCTCTTCACCGGGATGCCCCGGACGGCCACGGTCACGGCCGAAGAGGAATCGGAGCTCCTCGAGATCGGCGCCGAGGCGTTCGTCGCGCTCCTTGCGCGAAATCCCGGGCTGGCGGACGCCGTGGCCGAGATGGTGAGCCTGCGCAATCAGAAGAACCTCGAATCCCTCCGGAAGATCAAGGAGCTCTCGGCCGGCGACATCGAAGCGGGCAGCAATAAGAAGACGGTCCTGGAATATCTTAAGAAACTGATCGGACTTTTCAGGGCATAGGGCTCCAAAATTGCCGATAGGATTCTTTCTTCTCAAGCGATAACGCCGGCTTCAGGCATCGCCCGGGATCCCGGGGACATGACACCTCCAACTCACGTCCTATCGGCCATTTTGTGGTTCTTCCGGTCTATTGAAAAGCCCGGGGGATTAGGCTATAGTTGACGCGGATTGTTGAGCCGGCCCTGTAGCTCAGTATGGATAGAGCAATGGATTCCTAATCCATGTGTCGTGGGTTCGAGTCCCACCAGGGCTACCACCTCCTCCGCAGGACCAAAATAGGTCAAAAATCATCCCGGAATTCACCTCAAAGGGTGATTTACGCCCCGATCGTTCTCATGAAATAAACTAATTAGAATAATGGAAGGATGACAACCATGGGAAAGATCGTTCTGCTGGATTTCGAAGAGAAGGACCGTGAGCGGCTTGCCGGAGAAAAGTTCGATGTCGAACGACGGTCAACCGGCCCAAGATCGGATGACCCGGGGTCCCCGGTCCTCCCCGGAGACTGTGAAACGGTCTTCTATCAAATGGACCGGCAGGAACCGGACGGGCAAGATCAGGCGTCGATGTCCGACGAGGTGGCCGACATCATTGAGAAGGGCGGCAAAGTCATCTGCTTTATCGGCAAGGGAAGTCTCTTCCACTTGACCAATATCATCGGGGTCTACCCTGAACTGCACCTCCAGGAAGCGAACCCGGCCGACGGCATGATCTTTAGGCCCAAGCCTCCTTACAAGCTCATCTTCGACAGGTTCCAGCCCTTCATCACGCATGCCTACACGCTCTTCCAGGACGCGGTCGCGGAGCCATCCTGGGACATGGGTTCGACCTCCAACGGCAAGTTCGAGTTCCTGGCCAAAAGCCAGGACGGGCACCCATTCTCCCTCCTGATCCGCAAAGGCAAGGGGTTTTACCTCCTCTTGCCGTGGTTCGGCCCGAAGAACATCGACGTCGCCGAATTCATCCTCCAAGACGTCTTTCCCAAACTCGACCTGAAGGCCGGCGAAACCGAGGAATATGGCTGGCTGGACCAGGAGGAATACACGTTCCCCGTCCTCAAGGATCTTTTTGTCCGAAGGGTCGAGGAAAAGGAAAGGCATGAGCGGGCCCTGCTCGAAATCGAGGACAGGATCCGGGAAGCCCGGGCTACGGAGCAGGAGTCCTTCAACAAGCTTCTTAAAGGGGAAGGTCAGTATCTCAAGAAGTCCGTCGTCCAGGCCCTGCAAGTCCTGGGCTGGGGCAAGGTCGTGGATGTGGACGAGTATTGGAAGAAGGTCATCCGGAACAAGGAAGAGGACGTCTGGCTGATCGAGACGGGGGACCATCCGGTCGAAGTCAGCATGCAGAGGGAACATCTTATTCTGGTCCTCGTTAAAAGCAACAAGAGCTGGGCGACGGACGATGAATGTGCGCTTCTCCAGAAGTATAAGGGGCGGCGGATGCAGGAGTTCGACAACACCAAGATGAAGGCTGTCCTCATCGGAAACTACTTCACCTCGCAGGAAGCGAAGCTCCGGAACAATCCCTTCGCCTCGACTCAGTGCGAAGAGGCCCAGAAGGACGGCAACGGGCTCCTCACGACCTACGAACTGTTCAAGGCCGTCAAGGCCGAGAAAGAGGGCAAAGTCCGGCAGGAGGACATCCGGAAACAACTCCGGGAGAAGACGGGGCTCATCCAGTTCGAATATTAAGTGGAACCAGTCCCGTCGGGTCCCCCCTCCGCTACGGGGACTTGAGGACGGCATTCAGTGCCGTTCATACGATTGTAACTTCTTTTATTGCGTTCGTATTAATTTTGGATTCTTTCCGGCATTTTTAGGGGGCGGAGTCATCTTGGCTTTTTTGGGCATTTGTGCTAAAAAGGAGTCCGGTGTTCTGAGCCTGTGAGGAGACGCGCATGAAAAGAGTGGAAAGAAAGCAGCTTAAAGAAGATGAGTTCGTTTCGGGGATGGGCAAGTTCCTCGATCTCCTAAAAAAATGGCGAAAAGAGATTTTCATCGCCGCGGGGGTTCTGGCCTTTCTGGTCCTGGCTTTTCTCGGCCTGACGGCCCTCAAGAACCGCAGCCTGAGGAAGGAGAGCCGGGTCGTGAGCGAGATCATCGCCCTCCGGGCCGACCTCGACAAGAAGCCGGAGAACCTGGCCAAGTTGGAAAAGCTTGCCGGCGGCGGGCGGTTCGCCCGAGTGGCTTATCTCGAACTAGCCACCTATTGGATGGAAAAAGGCGACCTGGAAAAAGCGGAGAAACAGGCGAGCGAGGTCAAGTCCACGCCCAAAGACGTCCTTTATTACGAGGCCCAGGAGCTCCTGGCCCAGATCGCGCTGAAGAACAAGGACTATGCCAAGGCCCTGGATATTTACAAAAAGATCGAGGAGGAGAAACCGAAGTCCTATCCCCTCGATGCGGTCCTGTTCCATAAGGGGGAGGCCCTCCAGCTCAAGGGCGACATCAAGGAGGCCCTGGCGGTCTTCAAGAAACTCCAGGAGGAGTACAACCAGACGTATTATGGGTATGAAGCGTCCCTCAAGGTCGGAAAGCTCGAGGGCGCCCGATAGGGAGTTCTCTTGTAAATTAGCTCGGATGAGATATAATAGGCTCTAATTTTTTAAGGAGGAAATCCATGGCTTTTGTGGTCACCGAGGAATGCATCAACTGCGGCGCGTGCGAGCCCGAATGCCCGAACCAGGCGATCACCGCCGGAGAAGAGCGGTACGTCATCGATCCTGAAAAGTGCACCGAATGCGTCGGACATTTTGAGGAATCCCAGTGCGCCGCGGTCTGCCCCGTGGACTCCTGCGTCGCCGATGCCGATCATAAGGAGACGAAAGACGAGCTGATGGCCAAGTTCCACAAGCTCCACGGCTGATCCCCACCCGGCCGTTTTCGAAGGAAATAGGAGTGAGACCATCACTCCTATTTTTTTGTAAGTCACATGGAAGAGATACGAAGGAAGAACAGGACTTGGATCAACATCCTCCTCTTCGTCCTGACGGTCGTTTCCGCGTTCTTCGTCGGCATCAACTGGAGCTTGAGCTTCAAGTACGGTGATGCCGTTAACCAGGATTTCCCCTTCAGCTTGGGGGAGCGGTTCTTCAAGGACCCTCAAGTCATCTCTCTAAGCGTGCTTTACGCGGCCGTTCTCATCACCATCCTCCTCGGCCATGAGTTGGGTCACTATTTGACTTGCCGCCGCTACGGGATCGACGCCACCCTGCCGTTCTTCATTCCCGCCCCGACCCTGATCGGGACGTTGGGCGCGTTCATCAAGATCAAGTCCCCCATCACCAGAAAGCAGCAGTTGTTCGACATCGGAGCGGCCGGACCGCTCACGGGCTTCATCCTGGCCCTGCCCGCCCTATTCATCGGTCTGTCCCTGTCCAAGGTCGTGCCGGCGCTGCCCAAGGACGAGTCCATCGTCTTTGGGGAGCCCCTCCTCTTAAAGATGATCATCGGCCTGTTGTTCAAGAGAATCCCCTCCGGCTCGGACATCCTGCTCCATCCGGTCGCCTTCGCGGGATGGGTCGGGATCCTGGTCACGGCCTTTAACCTCTTTCCCTTGGGCCAGCTCGACGGGGGGCATATCTTTTTTGCCTTGGTCGGCCGGAAGGCCGTGCACTTGGCCAAGCTCTTCCTGGGCGTCTTCTTGGTCATGGGCATCTTTTTCTGGGTCGGCTGGTTCGTATGGGCCCTGCTCATCCTGCTCCTGGGATTGAAGCATCCCCCTGTCTTTGATGAGCACGTTCCCCTGTCTCCCGGGAGGAAGGCCGTCGGCTTTCTCATCGTCGTCATATTCATTCTTTCTTTCATTCCGGACCCCGTGAAGGGGCTCAATCTGTTCGGGCTCCTTCGACAGTTCGGGCTGTGACGTTTCGCGGAAATCATGTTCGAAGCCTTCAAAGTTATTCACAGAATGTGTGGAAAACTTGTGGAAATATGCGTCCTTTTGGAGCAAAATAACAATCAATCCTTGAAGATACGACGATTTGCACAAGAATTCGGCATCACATGTAACTTGAATATTTTCAATAAGTTAATATATCATTGAAAACAAACAAATTGCGTTTCGAACGGGGACCGGACCATCCGAGGGGGAACCATGGACGCTAAGTTCAAGGATGTGGAGGCCGTCTTCAGCCGGATGAAGAGGAGATTCCGCGGCGGGGAAATCTCCAAACGGGAATTCATCGACAGCCTCAAACAGCTTCGGATCAAGGACGAGGAGGGTCGTTTCTGGATGATCGGGCCCCAGAGCGGAAAATGGTACTACTTCGAAGGCAAGGATTGGGTCCAGAGCTCTCCGCCCTCGCTCAGGGAGAAAAAGGCCATCTGCATCTACTGCGGCTACGAGAACGATCTCGAAACCGCCGTATGTGTCGGCTGCGGCGGCCGCGTCGGCGAGGGGAAGGAAGAGGAAAAACTTGAAAACTGCCCCGAGTGCGGTTCAGAGATCGATCCGGAGACGGACGCCTGTCCATACTGCGCCGCTCGGGAACTGGAGTCGGCGAAGGACGGCGAAAAGCCCGGCGTCCAACGGGATGATCCGGGGGTCACCTATATCGTCCGTTCGGTCCAGCCCTTGTCTTTTCTCTGGTTCTCGGGAGGCGTAGGAACCGTTGTGGGCGTCCTTCTTGGGCTTCTGGCGGGGGCCACGGACTTTTTTCCCGGCTTGACCGAGACCCTTCCGGTATTCTTCAAGGACATGCAGGGAAAGCTCGTCGGGAGCGTTGTCTTTGCCGGCCTGGGAGGGGTCCTTGGATTTCTGGTATCCAGCATGGCGGGATTTTTGATCGCCCTCGCGGCTAACGGCGTCCTCTCGTTCATTGGGGGTTTGAAGGTCCGGATCGAGCCGCCCGGCGGCAAAGGCTGGTAAGGCCGGTCCTATTTATCCCGGTGCCGCAACCGGGCGAGGGCGAAGGCGATCTGTCCCAAAGAAAGAGATTCATCGTTCGGCGAATAGGCGTCCGTCCGCAAGACCGTGAACCCATTCCTGCCGAGCAAGCGTTCCGTCCCGGTGAGGAGCCTCTTGTTGAGGAAACAGCCGCCGGCCAGGGATACGGTCTCGATCCCATAGTCTCTTTTCGCCCGTTCTGCCGCCGCCAGGATGACGTGCGCCAATGTGTTGTGGAACTTGGAGGCCATCAGGCAAGCCGGGGTGAGGCGCTTCTTGTCCTCGACGATCTCCCGGACGGTCGGGACGAAGCTGATCCGGAAAGGCCGGGCTTCGTCGAGGAACGCGTAAGAATAGGACGCCCGTGTCCTTACGCTTGCCGCGGCTTCGAGCCGCATCGCGGCTTGGGCTTCATATTCCATCTCGATCGGCGCTGTCCCGCAGAGAAAAGAGACGGCGTCGAAGAGTCGTCCGCAGCTGGATGACGGCGGGCTTTCAATCCCGCGCTCGATCATCTCCAATACGGCCCGGACGCGCTTTTTCTCAATCTTTCCCAGGGACCTGATGGATGGAATATCCTTCCCATAGGCCTGCACCAGGTAAGACAAGGCCATTCGCCAAGGCTGGCGGGAGGCCAGGTCCCCTCCCGGGAGGGGAACGTCATCGAAGTGGGCCATCCTCAGATAGGAATCATGGTCGGCGATCAGGAACTCGCCTCCCCAGGCCTTCCCGTCCTCCCCGTAGCCGTAACCGTCCAGGGCGACGCCCAGGACCTTGCTCCCGGGAGGGACCCCATGCTCCAGGAGGGGGGCGAGGACGTGGGCGTGGTGATGCTGGACCTTAAGGTGGGTGAGGCCGGACCTTTCGGCGTATCGGGTCGTATGGAAGTCGGGGTGGAGATCGGTAACGAGGACTTCGGGCCTCGCTCCAAAGAGCCGCCCCAGGTGGGCCAAAGTTTCTTCGAAATACTGAAAGTTCCTGTAGTCATCCAAATCGCCCAGGAACTGACTGGTGATGACATAACCGCCTTTATAGAGGGAGATGGTGTCCTTGAGTTCACCGCCCAGCGCGGCGACGATGGTCCCAACTTGGAGTTCGGGGAGGACAGGCTGGGGATAGGGGACGTAACCTCTCGCCCGCCGGACGAAGAGGGGTCTGCCTCCCGCCGCCTTGACGACCGAATCGTCCGACCTCATCTCGATAGGACGGTCGTGGGTGAGGACGTGATCGCAAAGGCTGAGGACGCCCTCTTCCTCGGTCTTCATGATGGGCGCGTCCTTGCTGTTGGAACTCGTGGCGACGATCAAGCCGATATGCCCGAGCAGGAGTTCGTGGAGCGGCGAATAGGGGAGCATGAAGCCCATTTCCTCCAGGTCGGGTGCGATCCCCGGTAGGTCTTTTCTCTTGGCCAGGAGGACGATGGGCCGCTGCGGCGAAAGGAGGAGTCTTCGCTCGGCCGCGGAAACAAAGGCGTAGCGTTCGACCGTCCCGACGTCCGCGGCCATGAGCGCCAACGGTTTCTTCTCCCGGTCCTTAGTCCTTCTCAGCCGCCGGATCGCCCGTTCGTTCCCCGGATCGCAGACCAGGTGGAACCCGCCGATCCCCTTGATGCCGAGGATCCTACCCTTCTTGATCAGAGCTGCCGCTTCCGGGATCCCTCCGGGAACGCGCTTGCCGGTCCCGGCTTCGAGGAGGCTCAGCCGGGGTCCGCAGACAGGGCAGGCGATGGGCTGGGCGTGGTACCTCCTGTCCAGGGGATCGCCGTATTCCCTGGCGCAGTCGGGGCACATCGGGAAACCGGACATGGTCGTGGATTTTCTGTCGTAGGGGAGATCCCTGACGATGGTGTATCGGGGACCGCAATTGGTGCAGTTCGTGAACGCGTATTGATACCGTCTCTCTCCGGGGGCATGGATCTCTTCGAGGCAGTCCTTGCACACCGCGATGTCCGGAGAGATGAAGACAAAGCTTCCGCCCGGCCTTGTGACTCCGATCTTGAAATCCGCGATGTTCTTGAACGGTGCGGGCGCCGAGGAGACCCTCTCGATCCGGGAGAGGGGAGGCTTACGGCTCTTCAGGGCGTCGAGGAAGCGCTCGAAGTCCGTTGGATCACGCGCTTCGAGCCTGATCTCGACACCCGTTCCGGCGTTCTTGACCCAGCCCTTGAGCCCGAGCTCGCGGGCCAGTCTGTAGACGAAAGGCCGGAACCCCACCCCCTGGACGACGCCGAATACCACGAGGGTGACGGCATGTCCTTCAGCTCTTTTCGTCCCAACCCCGCCGTGCTCTCTCGAGGCCATCGTTTTTCCTGTTCTTGCCGTAAAGGCAACCGCAATAATCCTGGCGGTAGAGGCCCGCCTCCCGGCTCATGACGATGCTCTTACGGAAGCCGTCCTTTTTCTTGAAATCGGCTTCCAAAAAAACGACCTTGTACCTGGAGGCGAAGAGCCTGCCGATCCGGTTCATCGTGCCCGCCTTCTTCCATGGGCTGAGGCTCATGACCGTCGTGAACATGCCGATGCCCGCGTCACGGGCGGCCTCCGCCGTCTTCTGGAGTCTCATGGCATAACAAACGTCGCAGCGCCGTCCCTTCTCCGGCTCGTCCTTGAACTTGAGGGTCAGGGCCAGCCATCTGTCCACATCGTAGGGTCCTTCCAGGAGCGCGATGCCCAGCATCCCGGCCACCTTTCGGGCCTCTTCGAGCCGGAGGTCGTATTCTCCCGTAGGCTGGATGTTTGGATCATAGAAGAATCCTGTGACCTCGTAGTTCTCCCCGAGGGAACGGGCGACGTAGAGGGCGTCGGGCGCGCAGCAGATATGGACGAGGATCCTCGGCTTATCCATGGAGCTATTCTAAACCGGCGCGCAGAATCGGTAAAGGGGAAAAGCTGTTATTGCAGTTTTTCGATCCGTGTCTGCAGGTCCTGGATAGCCTTGTTGACGCCGTCGATCTGGAAGTAGCATAGGGCGAGCTCCTTGTGCTCGACGCGGGACCCGTCCAGGATTTTCCCCAGGCTTTCGCAAAGGGGTTCCGATGTTTTTTTAAGCTCGATGATCCGCTGCTGGACCGACTCCTTCTTTTTCTCCCATTCCCGTATCTCTTGCTCCCGAACCTGGTCCTCTTCCTTATGCTTGAGCTTCATCTCGCGAATCATCCGGTCCCGGGCGTCCAGCTCGGACTGGACGGCCGCCTTCTCCGCTCCAAGCCTCGCCTCTTCCTCTGCGATGTCGTCAAGCTTGCTTTTAAGCTTCTCGACCGTGGACTCGGCGGTTTCAGCGTTTTCTTTAGCAGCGGTCCCTTGTCCCGCCGCGGCGTCCCGGCCTTCTCTTTCGGCCTCGGCCCTTTTTTTCTTGAGATCCTTTTCCCGTCCATTGAGCTCCGTCATCCTGTCTTCGAACGGCTTCTTCTTGACTTCCTCCGCCCGGACGGCCTTATGCTGGCTCTTACGGATGTCCTCGTGCCGCTTGCCCAAGGCCTCGATCTGCGAATAGATCTCGTGCCATTCTGCTTGCCTCGCGCTCTTCTCCTCCTCCAGGACCTTGAGTTCTTGGCAGACCTCCGCGGCGCCTTCGACACGGATATCTTCGCTCCAGGCCTTCCGGCCGAGTTCCTTCCAGAGTCCGGATTTCTTATCCTTCTCCTTCCTGAGCCTGACCTGAAGCCTCAAGCGGAGCATCTTGCGCTTGGCGCCGGATAGGAAGGCGCTCAACCGGCGCCTCAAGTCCTTGTCTCGGAGAAAAATGAAAAAGAGGAGAAGGAGGATGATGGACAGGAGGAGCCAGAAGATCCAATAGGGGAGCCCTTCCCGGGCCGTGTCCGGGAGCGACTGCAAGCTGGATGCCAAGGGCGAGATACCGGTCATGGCGCTCAACGTCTTACCGCATATTTATCCTTTTGGCCCCGGTTTGTCAACAGTGTCCGGACGATGTCCCGCTCGTGATGGATTGCCGGCAGGCCTCCGAAGTCCCAGATGGCGAATTCCACCAGGCGGAACATGGCCGGGAGATTCTCACGGAAGATGCTTTCGATCTCGTCTTCCGCGTTGAAGAAACCGCCGTGCTGGATATCTACGGGAGGAAGCTCGATCGTATAAGAGGGGATTCCGGAAACGCCGAACGTCCAATCCGTCAGGTCGCCGTTGGTCACGTAGAGAGAGGATGCAGCCGGGCCGCAGGCATAAGACCGGCCGTTCACGGATTCGATGAGGCCGGCCATCTCGAGCCCCAATCCTCGGAGAGCATCGTCCTTGCCGGTTGGGATGTCGGCGAATCCCCAAGGATAGAGAATGGACTGGAAAAACTGTGATAAGAGATCGCCGCCAGGAAGTTCCTTCCGAGGAAAAGGTCCCTGACGGCCCGTGTCTCCGGCTCCGAGAATGCGGAAACTCCCCTGTAATCCTCCGCGTCCGGCAGGGCGCTCGATCCCTGGTCATCCCTCCCCCACATGTAGCCGTAGTTCCG
>CAZSMW010000088.1:0-2668 GCA_964607985.1 uncultured Eubacteriales bacterium | reverse complement strand
TCTTCATCGCTCCTCTCCTCAGGCGGTCCCCCCGCCGTCGACGACGAGATGGGCTCCCGTCACCCATTTGGAGAGGTCGCTCGCGAAGAAGAGGACCGCATTAGCGACGTCCTCGGGCGTGCCGACCCTGGCGATCGGCCGGGCCGCCGCCTCTTTCATGAACGCCTCCATGTCTTCCCCGAGCTGGGCGCATTCCCCCCGCAGCAAGGGCGTATCGATGTCGCCCGGACAGACGCAGTTGACGCGGATCCCGTCCTTGCCGTGGTCGAGGGCCATTGCCCGGGTCAGGTTGAGGATGCCTCCCTTGGCGGCGCAGTAGGACGCGGCGTTTGGGCCGCCCTTCAGGGACCAGCCGGAGCCGGTGTTGATGATGCTTCCGCCGCCGCCCCGGGCCATGATCGGGATGACGTGGCGGGACAGAAGGTAGGCGCCCTTCAACATGACGTCGAGGGCCAGGTCCCATTCCTCTTCCTTGAGATCGACAACGTTCTTGCGGATGGCGACGCCGGCGTTATTGCACAGGATGTCGATCCCGCCGAATTCGCGGACGGCTTCATCGGCGGCGCTCCGGCAATCGGCGTCCGAACGGACGTCGCACCTGACGAAACGGGCCTTTCCCCCGCGCGCGATGATCTCGCCGGCGGCTTCAAGGCCTTTCTTCTCGTCGATATCCAGGAGCACGACGGCCGCCCCGAATTCCGCCAGCCTCGAGGCGATGCCCCGGCCGATCCCCGAGGCTGCTCCCGTCACCAGGGCGGTCTTTCCTTCGAGCGAAATGAGTTCCAAGGCCTTCCGGGCGGTGTCCACGGTCATTTTGTCCCCCCCTCGGCGGCCGGATTTCCGTGCTTTTTCCTGTAGGCCCTCCAAGTGATGGCCCACTTGGAGGGGTCGTCGAACGTCGATTCGTCGATCTTGTGGACGACACTCCGGTGCGGCGCGTTCTTGACGGTCTCCGGTTCCCGGCGCGCTTCTTCAGCCACGTGCCTCAGTCCGTCCACGTACTCGTCCAACTCCTCCTTGGAGTAGGATTCGGTCGGCTCGATCGTGAACGGCTGAGGGACGAGGAACGGATGGTGGCTCGACCAGAGGTGGAACCCGAAGTCGGCCATGCGCAGGGAGAACTG
Source organism: uncultured Eubacteriales bacterium (assembly GCA_964607985.1). Classification (GTDB taxonomy): domain Bacteria; phylum Acidobacteriota; class Aminicenantia; order Aminicenantales; family Saccharicenantaceae; genus JALHVH01. The sequence goes on along the minus strand of CAZSMW010000088.1, from coordinate 1,544 downwards.
GTGGGTGTCGACGCCGGTCTCCTTCGTCAGCTCCTCCCAGCTGTATTGGACTTGCTCTATCCGGCGCTTGCCCGCGGCGAAGGGGGCCGTCGCGCCCGGGATCTCCGCGAGCTTCATGGCCGCGTACCGGGCCTTCTGCAGGATGTGAATCCCGAGCTCGCGCATGCCTTGTGGCCCCATGAGGGCAAGATAGACAGCTGCCGCGACGCCGTAAAGAGCGGCCGCTGTCCCGATGAACTCCTTGCCCTTCTCCCGTTTGTCGAAAGACGTCCGGCTGTAGGCGACGTCGCCGAACCCCCATTCACCTTCCACGGAGGTCCGGGCGATGCCGAAGAGCCGGGAGGGATATTCCATGACGAACTTCTCTTCGTCCCGTGTCGCTATGAAGCCGCCGAGAGAGCCGCCGTAATACATGTGGTTTCCGAGTCCCTGGATGTCGCCGCAGGCCAGGTCGGCGCCATACCGGCCGGGCGGTTTCAGGACGCCCAGGGAGATCGGATCGACCCCCGCGATGGCCAGCGAGCCGTTAGCGTGGGCGACCGAGGATATCGCTTCGCCTTGCGTCTCGATGAAGCCGAGATAGGAGGGGTTCTCGAAATAGACGGCCGCCGTGTCCTTCGTGAGCTTGGCCTTGAGGTCGCCGAGGTCGAGGAGGCCAGTATCCTTATGATGGCCGACGGGTTCGAGGGACATGACCGGGTGGCAGTAGTTCCGGACGACGGCTAAGCGGTCGGGAGACATCGTGTCGGAGACGAGGAGCTTTCGGCGCCCCGTGATCCGTCCGGCCATACGGGCCGCCGTGCTGGCCGCCTGCCCCCAATCGTAGGTGGGGACGTTGACGACGTCGAAGTCGAGGAGCTCGGCCATCAGGCTCTCGTACTCGAAAAGGGCCTGGAAGCGCCCCGCGTCCTCATAGGGCTCTCCGGCGTAAGCCGTCAGGAACTCCGAGCGATGGGCGATTTCGTCGCAGATGGCCGGGATGTAGTCCCGGGCGCAGCCTCCCCCCAGGAAGCTCGACCTCTCGGCGCAGGATATGTTCTGATCCAGGACGGCTTCCATGTGCCGTCTGAGTTCGAGCTCCGAGAGCAGGGGCTCAGGGAGGTTCAGGTCCCTTTTCAGTCGCAATTCCGGAGGGATGTCCTCGTAGAGCTCCTCGATGTCCTTGACGCCGATCTCCCCGAGCATCTTCTTTTTGATCTCAGGGACGGAGTTCGGGATGTATGGATGGATGAAGGGTTTTTTATCCACGGCTACCTCCTCGGGCGGTATTATATCCCAGTTCGAGTTGGAATTGCCTTGGCAATGACGTAAAATCGACTCCCATGGACTTGAAACGGATCTGCGTTTTCTGCGGTTCGAGCCCGGGCACGAAGCCGGAATACGCCGCGGCGGCGAAGGCTTTGGGACGGGAACTCGTCCACCGCAAAACGGGCCTCGTCTACGGCGGCGGCCGCGTCGGAAATGGAATTTCCTATTCATTCCGCATTTGACCCGTTCCTGGGCACTGTGTTATAAGCCAGGAGGAGGACACAGATAAAAAGACG
>CAZSMW010000087.1:0-2064 GCA_964607985.1 uncultured Eubacteriales bacterium | reverse complement strand
CAAAAGCCTGTTCCGCTTTTCTGATCAAATAACGGCCAAAGGCGGAGGCGGCTCATCCGGAGCGCCCGCGTTCTTTAGTGGGACCCGGATGAGATAGAACGCGATCAGGCCGAGCACCACGAGTCCTAGAAGATAATTAGGAGACTTGAAGATGGTCGGGATATCGAAGCCGATGATGTTCTGGAGGAACAGGAACTTCCAGAGGGCGCGCAGGAGGCCTGTCAGGCCTTCTCCGGCGATTAGCCCGGCGGCCAAAAGGATGCCCACATTCTCGGTGCGGGCCTTCTGGGCGGGATTCAGGTTCCGCTTGGCGGCAAAGCTGTTGACGAGGCCCTTGATCATGCCGCCGCAGAAGATGGCGAATGTCGTTTCGAGCGGCAAGTACATGCCGACGGCGACCAGCATGGGCGAGCTGACCTTGACCAGGATGAGGGCGAAACCCATCAGCATGCCGACGATGACCAGCGGCCAGGCCATCTCGCCGCCGACGATCCCCTTGGCCAGGGCGGCCATAAGTCCGGCTTGGGGCGCGGGCAGGTCCTTCTCACCGAGCTTGAAGGCGCCGATCAGGAGCATCAAGGGGAAGTAAAGGACCATCGAAGCGACGAGAACGCCGAAGATGTTTCCGACCTGCATCTTCCATGGCGTGCCGCCGAGAAGATGCCCGACCTTGAGATCCTGCAGCATCTCGCCGGCTGTGGCCGAGGAGACGCAGACGACGGCGGCGACGCCGAGAACGGCGGCGACACCGCTGGGGCCGGTCGCTCCGATGACGACCATGAGCAGGGCGGCGATGATGAGCGTCGACAGGGTCAAGCCTGAGATCGGGTTGTTGGAGGAGCCGATCGTCCCGACAAGGTTCCCGGAGACGGCGGCGAAAAAGAAGCCCGCCACGGCCATGACGCCGGCCGCCAGGAGGGCCGGCGGAAAGGTCCCGGTGAACATCTTATAGACAAAGATCATCATGACGAACGCGGCCCCGAGTCCGCCGAGTACGATCTTGATGTTGAGGTCCTTTTCGAGGCGCGATGAGACCTCGGCCTGGGAGGCGGCCTTTCTGACGTCGCCCATCGACCTCTTGATCCCGGCCGCGAGGTTCTTCCTCATTTTGAAGAGCGTGTAGCCGGCGCCGACAAGCATGCCGCCGACGGCGATCGGCCGGATGATGAATTTCCAGACGCTCGTGACCATCCCTTCCCAGCCGACTTGCGCCATAGCCACGCCGGGCCCGTAGAATTTTTCGATGAGCTGCGGACCGAGGAAATACATGAGCAGGGGAGCGAACAACCCCCAGGCGAGGACGCCGCCGGCGAAGTTCAGGGACGCCAGGCGGGGACCGATGATGTAGCCTACGCCGATGTAGGCCGGGTAGATCCCGGGACCGGCCACGGCCACGGTGCCGCCCGCGTCCACCTTGGGGGAGGCTGAGTCCGCGCCCAGTCGGACGAAGCTCGAGCCGATCGTGCCGACTTTGAGGATGAAGTCCTTGCTGGCGGCGAAGAGCTGGACGACCCCAAGGGCGTAGAGCAGAGAGCCGACACCCATGGCCTGGAAGAGGTGCTTGGCGCCGGCACTGCCTTTCTGGCCGGCCTTGTGGATCTCGAAGGCGGCGACGGACTCTGGGAAGGGCAGGTCCGGGTCGGTGACCATGACCCGCCGCAGGAAGGTGACAAAAAGAATACCGAGAAGTCCTCCGACGAACATCAGCAGCGTAGATTTGATATACGCATCAAACGTGTTGAAATTCGTCCAGGCGCCGACCATGAGGAAGGCCGGGATCGTGAATATGGCGCCCGCGGCGACGGATTCGCCGATCGAACCTACGGTCCGGGCGATATTCTCTTCGAGGATCGATCCCTTCATCAGGCGCAGCACAGCCATGCCGATAACGGCGGCCGGGTAGGTGGCGGCGATAGTCATGCCCGCCCTGAGGCCGAGATAAGCGTTTGCCGCGCCCAGAATCACGGTCATCAAGAGTCCGATGATCAGGGCCCGCAGCGTGAACTCCTTCATCTCGGTCTTTTCCGGAACGTAAGGTTGATAGCTCATCACACTCTCCTTTTC
>CAZSMW010000086.1:0-8417 GCA_964607985.1 uncultured Eubacteriales bacterium | reverse complement strand
ATCGTCGGGTCGGATTGGCCGAGCCTGTTGATGTCGACGATGGCGCACAGGTTCTTGAGTTTCAGGTTCGCCGCTGAGTTGGCGGCCTCCCAGACCGAGCCCTCGGCGCATTCCCCGTCGCCCATCAGGACGAACGTCCTGGCCGGCGCCTTGGCCAACTTCTGGGCCGCGGCGATCCCCACGCCGACGGACAGCCCCTGCCCCAGCGAGCCCGTGGCCGCCTTCACCCAGCTTACTCGGGGCGTCGGATGGCCTTCGAGGTCGCTCTCGATCTCCCGGAGGTCCATGAGCGACTCTTGCGGCAGGATGCCCGCTTCGGCATAAGCCGCCCAGAGGATGGGCGCGGCGTGCCCCTTCGACAGGACGAATTCGTCGTTGGCCCAGTCCCCGGGATCATGGATGTTGTACCTCATTTCGTCGAAGAACAGGCAGGCCAGGAGGTCGGCCGCGGACAGGCAGGTCGTGGGGTGTCCCGAACCGGCCCGCGTCGTCATCTTCAGGGAATGAATGCGAAGCTTCCCGGCGATCTGTTCCAGGATCTCTATTTTCGTCATGTTCAAGGGCTCCTTCCGCGGGCGTTTCCCGATCCAACGCGCCCAGGTCGACCATTATAATCTCTTTCGCTTCACCGAAACAATATCTGGATTTACCCCCAAAATTGCCGATAGCTCGCGAGTCGGAATTCCGGCATGAGAAGAAAGAATCCTATCGGCAATTTCGGACTTGCCTAGCGGCCCGACCTCGGATAAAATAGGATCGAAATGGACCCCTCGAAGATCCTCGGCCTGGCCATCGAGCTTGAATTAAAGACCTCCGAATGCTACGAAAAGCTCAGCCTTCTCGCCGAAGACGAACCTCTCAAGGAAGAGCTCCGGAAGCTTGCCAAGGAAGAGATCGTTCACGCCAATCTGTTGAAAACAGGAAGGAACATGGGCGCGTCGGAGTCCGAAGTCTTCGTCCGCTCCTACATCCCCCAGGAGGAGATCGAGGACGATCTTGCCCGGATCGGAAGGCTCATCGACTCCATCAGCGCCGGGACGATCACCCTGGCCGGCGCCATCAGAGAAATCCACGATATGGAGGTCGCGTTCGAGCAGGTCCACCTCCAAACCCTCCTCGAGATCAGGGACCCCGCCCTCCAGAAATTGTTCAGAGCTCTCTCGACCCAGGACGGCGAGCACCGGCGTCGGCTGGAAATGATCCTGCAGTCTCTCTGACATCTCACCTTAAAAGGCTATTGACAACGATCCTGTCTGAGAATGAATTCGTCCCGGACGGTGCTCCATGCCTGGTCCAAGGTTTCTCCGGGATCCGTTTTCGCTGCCGGATCAGACGATCGGCCACGAACGCGGAAAGAAAACTTTTTCGTAGAGGGCCAGGGCGTAGCTGTCGGTCATCCCCGCGATGACGTCCGCAGCCCGCGTCTCAAGGGGGTCCCCGGCAGGATAATCCTTCACGTAACCCAAGGGATGTTCTAATGTGTAGGCATAGAGGTCCTTGAGGATCTTCTCGGTCTTGATCAGCTCCTCCCGCGCCGCCGGGCTGAAATAGACGTTCTCGTAGAGGAAGTCCCTAAGCTCCTTGACCGCTTTCATGATCCGGTCGCTCATGGCGATCTTCGCCAGCCCCGTCGCCAGGCTGACCTCGACGACGTCCATGACCATCCGGTCGATCCGGGTGGCGTGCCACTTCCCCAGGGTCTTGACCAGGTGCGGCGGGATGTCCTCGTCCTTGATGATCCCGGCCCGCGTGGCGTCGTCGACATCATGGTTGACGTAGGCGATGACGTCGGAGACCCGGACGATCTGGCCCTCCAGAGTCTCCGGCATATCCGTGACGTCCTCGTACAGGATCTCTCCCTTGCCCTTGGAATGCTTCGAGATGCCGTCCCTGACCTCGACGGTGAGGTTCAGCCCCTTGCCTTCATATTCGAGCTTCTCGACGACGCGCAGGCTCTGTTCCGAGTGGTGGAAGCCTCCCGGAAGGAGCTTGTTCAGCGTCGCCTCCCCGGAGTGCCCGAACGGCGTATGGCCCAGGTCGTGGGCAAGAGCGATAGCCTCGGTCAGGTCCTCGTTCAAGCGGAGGGCCCTGGCGATGGTCCTGGCGATCTGCGAGACCTCAAGTGTGTGGGTCAGGCGCGTCCGGTAGTGGTCGCCGAAAGGAGACAGGAAGACCTGGGTTTTATGCTTGAGGCGCCGGAAGGACTTGGAATGGATGATACGGTCCCGGTCCCTCTGGAAGGCCGTCCGGATGGCATGCGGCGATTCGGTCCTCGCCCGGCCTTTCGAGTCGCGGCTCAGGCAGGCCTTGGGCGAAAGGATCTTCTGTTCGACGGCTTCTATGTCTTCCCGGATGCTCACGGCGGCCTCCCTCGAAAGCGCTTTTCGGTCATTATAACATAGACGCCAAAAAACCGATTAGATTCAGCATCTCCTTTCGTGTGAGAAGGAATTCCAGGCTCGGGGCGCGCCCTCCGTCGGCCGCGGCCTGGAGCCGCCCAGTAAGAATGAGGACCGTGCCCGCTCCGCCCTCCAACGACCTCCTCCGGGCATCGCCCCTGCGCCATTGCCATAATCACACGAAAAGAAATGCTTCTCCGATTAGAAGATGGCTTTGAAAACGGATATAATAAAGGCATGATTCTCGAGAACGTCAAACGGATACTCAGCGAACTGCCGCCGGGCGTGGAACTGGTGGCCGCCGCCAAGAGCCAGACGCCCGGGAAGGTCCTTGAAGCGATCGAGGCCGGGGTCCGGACGATCGGCGAGAACTACGTCCAGGAGGCCGAGTCCCATTTCGCGGCGATCGGCTCGAGGGCCGAGTGGCACTTCATCGGCCACCTCCAGACGAACAAGGTCAAGAAGGCCGTCGGGATCTTCGACATGATCGAGACCGTGGATTCCGCCGACCTGGCCCGGGAGATCGACAAGCGTTGCCGGGCCATCGGGAAGACGATGGCCGTCCTCATCGAGATCAACAGCGGCGAGGAAGAGCAAAAGGCCGGGGTGCGGCCCGCGGACGCTGAAGCCCTCACCCGGGAGATCGCGCCGCTCCCGAACATCAAGGTCCGGGGCATCATGACCATGGGTCCCTTTGAGGGTGATCCCGAGAATTCGCGCCCCTACTTCCGGATAACCCGCGAGGCCTTCGAGCGGATCAAAGCGCTCGCCATCCCCGGCCTCGAAATGGCCGTCCTCTCCATGGGCATGACGAACTCGTACCGGATCGCCCTTGAAGAGGGCGCCAACATGATCAGGATCGGGACGAAGATCTTCGGGCAAAGAATGTAGCCGTAAGACGGCAAGTAGGGGTCAAACCTACACTTTTCACAAAAGTGTGAAAAGTGTAGGTTTGACCCCTACTTACATTCAGGTTCTATGGGTTTTCGTCGATGTCTTTGCTCCCGTCGACCGCTTCGGCCTCGACGGGGATGACTTCCGCTTCGATCGTAAGCGGCTCGGCCTCGAGGCCTTTCTGCTGTCTGAGCTCCTCGATCTGGCGGAGCGGCCGCTCAAGCTGGTTGCGCCGGGTCGCCGTCAACCCCTGGTACTCCGACTGGGCCTCCTCCAGCTTCTTACCCATCTTTTCCATCGATTTGACGAAGAGCTCCCACTGCTTGCGGAAGGTCCCCATCAGCTTCAACATGCTGCCCGCCGTCTCCTCCAGATTGAAGTTGTCCATGGCCTGACGGATGATGGCCAGGATGGCGTAGAGGGTGAAAGGCGAACAGAGGATGACCTTGTTCCGCAGGGCTTCGTCGATGAGCGAGGGGTCATTCTCGTTGATGAAAGCATAGACCTGCTCGTTGGGGATGAAAACGAGAACGTAATCCAGGGTGTTCTCCTCGGGATTGATGTAGTCACGGGTGGTAACTTCCTTGATCCGTGACTTCACGTCCTTTAGGAACTGGCTCTTCAGCGATTCTCTGTCCGGGTCCCTCTCGGCCTCCAAATAGCGGACATAGTTGTCGAGGGGAAACTTGACGTCCATGTTGACCTTCCGTCCCTGCGGCAGGGGGAACGTGTAGTCAGGACGGCCGGCGGCCGTTTCGAGCGTCTTTTGCTTGAGGTAGTTGACACCCTCGATGAAGCCGGACAGCCGAAGGACGTCCTCGGCCATGCGCTCGCCCCACTGGCCGCGGGCCCTGGTGCTGCTCAGGGCCTGACGGAGCTGCTGGGTCGTCTCCTGGAGCAAGGCTGTCTGCTCTGCCGTGTACTTCAGCTGACTGGACACTTGTCCGAATTTTTGCTCCCGGTCCTTCTCCAGGCTCTGCATCAGGTCCTCGACCTTTCTCAGGTCGGACTTCATGCCCTCGAGGCTCTGGTCGATGAGCTTCTTCTTGCCCTCGAGCTCCTTCTCGCCCAGGTTGGACTGTTTGGACAGGGTCTCGTTGGCCAGCTTCAGGAATTCGTCGGTGTTCCTTTTCAGGGCCTCGAGCGAGAGGGCGCCGAACGAGTCCCGGATCCGGCCAAGAAGAGTATCGAGGTCTTTGACCTTCTCGGCCTCCGTCTGGCTCATCAGCTCCCGGGCCAGAGACCCGGCCTCCCGCCTGCGAAGAAGATGGATGACGAGGAAGACGGCGACACCGAAAACCGCGCCCGCTCCGAATGCCAGAAGTTCAGTCATTGCTGCCCTCCGTTCATATCCATATTACTTCAAACCGTCCGGACTGTCGTCAACTATCGGACCAAAATCCGCTTCCCAGGTCTTCCGGTCCGGTTGAAATGGAACGTTGACTTCTAGCGATACCCGGAATTCCGACTCATGTCCTATCGGCAATTTTGCGCATCGTCCACTTTCTTGAGGTTTTGACTTGCTTCGGCCGATTATTATAAATTATGTCCGCTTCAATTCATAAAGGAGGCTGGACAATGGGTCATTCCGAAAATCCAAACGCTAAGGGCGCCCGGGTCCCCGGCCGGCGGGAATTCTTCATGAAATCCGCCGCCGCCCTGGCCTTCTTGAATCTCCCCTACGGAGATCTCTTCGCTGAGGATGCCGACATCCCCCAGGCGACGCCCTCCCAGTATGGGAATATGTTCGTCATGGAGAGCGCTCCCGGACCCGAGACCGTCATCAACGGAAAACGCTGCCTCTATTTCGGCGGCACTGGATATTTCGCCCTCCACGGCCATCCCGAGGTCATCGAGGCCGGGATCGCCGCCTATAAGAAGTACGGCGTCCACAGCGCCACCTCCCGGACCGGGTTCGGACACAACCCCGTGATCATCGCCCTGGAAAAAAAGATCGCCGAATATTTCGGCGCCGAGGATTCGCTCCACTTTGTCTCGGGCTACCTCGATAATCTCTTCCTCGTCCAGGCCTTCCGGGACAAGGTCGACGCCGCCTTCGTCGACGAGACGGCCCACTTCAGCATCATGGACGCCGTCTATTCCGCCAAGAAGCCGGTCATCCTCTTCCGCCACCGCGACCCCGAGGACTTGGCGAAAAAACTCAAGGAGAACCTCAAACCCGGCCAGGTCCCCCTGGTCATGTCTGACGGCATCTTCCCGACCTTCGGTGTCATCGCGCCGGCCCCGGAATACGTCAAGGCGATCGAGCCTTACAACGGCATCCTCTGCCTCGACGATTCCCACGCCGTCGGCGTCCTCGGCCCTAACGGACGAGGCACCTACGACCATTACGGCATCATGTCAGATCGATGTTTCTTCGCCGGGACGATGAGCAAGGCGTTCGGCGGACACGGCGGCTTCATTCCGGGAAGCAAGGAATTCATCGCCCACATCAAGAAGACCTGCGGCGCCTACGCCGGGGCCACTCCGAGCCCGACTCCGGCCACCGCCTCTTCTCTCCGGGGCATGGAGATCGTCATGAGGGAGCCCCAGCGGCGGGAGCGCCTGCGCCGGAACGTCAAGATGATCAAGACGGGCATGAAGGCGCTGGGTTATGAAATGAATGACAACCCCGTGCCCATTGTGACCTGGATCATGAAGTCCGCCGGCGACATGAAGAAAATCCAGATGGAACTCTTCGATCGCGGCATCGCCGTCGCTTACTCGAAATATGTGGGCGCCCCTGACAGCGGCGTCCTCAGGGCTTCCATCTTCTCCGAACACACCCCCGAACAGATCAACCGTCTCCTCGACGAGATGAAGAAGATCGGGTGACCCCCGGGATCAAAGGAGACCACCATGAAAACAGCCAAACGCTTCATCGCGGCAGCCGTTTGCATCCTTATCCTCGCAGCCGCCCTTCCCTCCTATGGGACCGCCCAGACGGCGACTTCGGCGGCAACGATCGACGCGAAAGCCGTCGACGCCCTCATCGCCGAGCAGGTCAAGACGAGGGGCCTCGTCGGCGTCTCTGTCGCCATCATGCAGGACGGCAGGATCGTCCTGGCCAAGGGTTACGGCGTCTCTTCCCTCCCCGACCGCCGGCCCGTTTCCGACGAAACAATGTTCGCCGTCGGCTCCATCACCAAGCAGTTCACTTCAACCTGCGTCCTGCTCCTGGCCGAGGATGAAAAGCTCTCCGTCACCGACAAGGTCGCCAAGTACTACCCGAACCTCACCCGGGCCGGTGACATCACGCTCCTTGACCTCATGAACCACGTCTCCGGCTATCCTGACTATTATCCCCTCGACTTCGTCGACCGCAGGATGATCAAACCCATCGCCCCTGACGAGCTCATCCGTCTCTATGGGACGGGCAAGCTCGATTTCGAGCCCGGCTCCAGGTATTCCTACTCCAACACCGGTTATATTCTCCTTGGCCGCGTCGTTGAAAAGGTCTCCGGCGAGTCCTTCGGAGCTTTCCTCATAAGGAGAATCCTGAAGCCGCTGGGTCTGGAACACACGGTGTATGAACCCGATCCCCGGGACGCCGGATTAGCCCGGGGATTCACGACCTTCGTGCTGAGCGGCCCGGTGCCCGCTGAGGCCGAGGCCAAGGGTTGGATCGCAGCTGCCGGCGCCATTTACGCCTCGGCCTCCGACCTGGCCAAGTGGGACCTTGCCTTGATCGACGGTAAGCTCCTTAAACCCGAGTCCTTCAAGCTGATGACCCGTCCGCGCAAATTGAACGACGGCCGGACGTCCAATTACGGTTGCGGCCTGGCGGTCTCCGAGCGGGCGGGCTTGACGGTCCTATCCCATAACGGGGCCGTGGCCGGCTTCCTGGCCCAGAACATGATGGTTCCGGCCAACCGATCCGCGACCGTCCTGCTCTCGAACTTCGATGCCTCGGGCGATGTCGGCGCCCTTTATCGCCAGGTCATGGCGACGATCTTCCCCAAGGGGCCCGATGTCCCGAAGATCGCGGGTCCGCCGGCCCCGGAAAAGGCCAAGGAGCTTTTTCTCAAGCTCCAGGAGGGTGCGATCGACCGTTCTCAGTTCGGCGAGGAGTTCAACGTCTTTCTGACCGACGAAATGGTCAAGGGGGCTTCGGAAAGGCTCAAGCCCTACGGCGCCCCGACAGGCGCCGCTCTCGAGGGTATCAACGAGCGTGGCGGCATGGAGGTCACCACCGTCCGGCTGAGTTTCAATTCCGGTTCGCTCCGCGCGCTGATGTACAGAATGCCCGACGGCAAAGTCGAGCAATTTTTTATTTATAAAGATTAATCCGGGCGCGGCCCGGTCCTCCTGGGTTTGAAGACGTCGCCCGGGAGGAAATGAACACACGTGCTGCAATTTTCCAGGAGAGTGTCATGCTCGAAATAGACGGATACCGGGTGGCCCATCCGGAGGAGATCGAGACCCCGGCCTTGTTGGTCTTCGAGGACCGTCTGGCCCGCAATATCAAGAACGTCATCGACCTGGCCGGAGGGCCGGCTAATCTTATGGCCCATGTCAAAACCCACAAGTCGGCCGAAGTCCTGCGGCGTCAGATGGCCGCCGGGATCAGCCGATTTAAAACAGCCACGCTCACGGAAACGGAGATGGTCGCGGCGGCCGAAGGGTCGCAGGTGCTTTTAGCCTATCCGCTCGTTTCGCGCGTCAAGATCGACAGGTTCATCTCCCTGCAAAAGAAATACGCGAGGACCCGGTTCCAGCTCATCGCGGCCCACCCGGAGAACGCGGCCGTGCTGTCAGCCGCGGCCGTGAAGAACGGGGTCAGGCTTGAGGTCATGGTCGACCTCGACGTTGGGCATCACCGAACGGGGGCCACGATCGGAGAGGCCGAAGCCCTCTATGGTAAGGTCGCCGCTTTACCCGGCCTGGTCCCGGCCGGTATTCATGCTTATGACGGGCACCTATCGGACCCCGATCCCGCCCTTCGAGAATCCAAGGCCGCATCCTGCCTCGAGCAGGTGCAAACGCTGGCCCGGCGGCTTGAGGCCCGCGGACTGGCCGTGCCGTTCAAGGTCATGGGAGGCTCGTTCACGTTCCCGACCTACGCCCGGGCGGAAGGCGTTCTCGCTTCTCCCGGCACCTGGGTCTATTGGGACCAGAACAACC
>CAZSMW010000085.1:0-9659 GCA_964607985.1 uncultured Eubacteriales bacterium | reverse complement strand
TGTGTAACAGATTGTGCCTAAACCCGCCTAATCCTGACTAATGGTGCTTAAAGGGAAAACGATAAAAACAGGGGAAACGAAGTGACCCGTGTAGGACTTGAACCTACAACCCACAGATTAAGAGTCTGTTGCTCTACCAATTGAGCTAACGGGCCAAAAAACGGAACTAGTGTAAACGACTTCCCGCCGCTTGTCAATAAATCCGCGTCGGCTAAAAGCGCACAATGCGGATGGTTCAGGAAAGGCTTTCGAGCTCGTGAAGGCTGTCCGGAGAAGCCATAAAGATGAGGGCGTCGCCTTCGTTGATCACGGACACGTCCGAGGGGTTGAAATCGTATCCCCCCGCCCCTCCTCTTTTAATCGCTACGAGGAGCGCTCGAGTCTTCGTTCGGATCCCGGAATCGCCGACGGTCTTCCCGGCCAGGACCGAGCCCGTTTTCACATCGACCTCCTCGACACGGAGGCCCTGTTCTTTATCCCGCAGCATCGTGTCCAGGAAGGTGACCACGGCCGGACGGACCATCTGCGAGGCCATGCTCATGCCGCCGATGTCAGTCGGAGAAACGACATAATCCGCGCCCACCTTCTGCATCTTGCCGTGGGACTTGACGTCGATCCCCTTGGCCACGATCCTGACATGGGGATTGAGGTTGCGGACCGTGATGGTGACGAAAAGGTTCGCTTCGTCGGTGGGCAGGCTGAGGAGGACGCCCTTGGCCCTCTCGACGCCCGCATGTTTAAGGACCTCGTCCTCGGCCGGGTCCCCCTGGATGGTGAGGACGGAATAGAGGGCCATGATCCTGTCGATCCTCTCCTTCGAGGGTTCGATGACGACGAAATCCCTCTTCGTCTGATGGAGCTCGCGGATGATGGTCAGCGCGGTCTCGTCCCCTCCGCAAACGATGAAGTGGTCCCTAAGCTTGGCGATCTCTTTTTCCATCTTCCTTCTCCCCAGGATGTTCTTAAGCTCTCCCTCGACGACGAAAGCCGTGATGGATGTCACGGCGAAAGCGATGGTCCCCAGGCTGATGAGGATATAGACGGCGGCGAAAACGCGGGCAGGCAGGTTGGCGCTAAGGTCATGGATCTCGCCGTAGCCGACGGTGGCCACCGTGATCACGGTCATATAGACGCTGTCGAGGAAGGACCAATCCTTCCCCCCGAAGATCTTAAATCCCCCGACGCCCGCCAGGAAAACGACGACGAACAAGACAACGGCGATGTTGATCCTCTTGCGGCTGTCCATCGACTGTCCTTCTTCCCCGGAATTCCCTAAGAGCGTGCCTGAGAGGATTCGAACCTCCGACCTACGGATCCGGAGTCCGTCGCTCTATCCAGCTGAGCTACAGGCACGCGACAGTTTCCCATTCTACAACAACTCCGAACCGATGTAAAATCGGTTGACATCCCGTTTTTACGGGCGATATACTCGGTCACGGAAATCCGGCGGTTCCCTTCGATCGCCAACGGCCTTGAAAGGAAGCTGAGCATGCATCTTCAACTCATAGATTGGATCATCGTGGCGATAAGCCTCCTCATCTGCTTCGTTCCCGCCTTGTTCTACAGCAAGCGGTCGGGTAAGAGCACTTCGGAGTTCTTCGCCTCCGGCCGGGCCGTGCCCTGGTGGCTGGCCGGCCTCTCCATGGTGGCCACGACCTTCAGCAGCGACACCCCCAATCTGGTGACCGATATCGTCCGCCGGCAGGGCGTCTCGGGGAATTGGGTCTGGTGGGCGTTCACTTTGACCGGCGTCGCGACGGTGTTCTTCTACGCCCGGATGTGGAGGCGCTCCGGCGTGTTGACGGACCTGGAGTTCTACGAGCTTCGCTACTCCGGCAAGGCTGCCGGCGTCGTGCGCGGTTTCCGTTCGGTCTACCTGGGCTTCTTCTTCAACTGCATGATCATGGCCACCGTGAACCTTGCGGCCTGCAAGATCGCCGCGGTCCTCTTCGGCCTGCCGCGCTGGCAGACACTGGCCCTCGTCGGCAGCCTCAACGTGGTCTTCGCGGCTGTCTCCGGACTGTGGGGCGTTCTCGTCATCGACATGATCCAGTTCTTCATCAAGATGACGGCCGTCATCGCCGCCGCATACTTCGCCGTCAAACATGTTGGCGGGATGCACACCCTCGTCTCCACGCTCTCCGCCAAGACGGGCCCGGGCGGCATCAACTACCTGAACATTCTGCCGGACTTCAAGAACACCTGGGATATCGCCGTGGCGGTGTTTATCATGCCCATCGCCGTCCAGTGGTGGGCGGTCTGGTACCCCGGCGCCGAGCCGGGCGGTGGCAGCTACATCGCCCAGCGCATGTTGGCCTCGAAATCCGAGAAGGACTCGCTCGGCTCCGTCCTGTTCTTCAACATCGCCCACTACGTCCTGCGGCCCTGGCCGTGGATCTTGGTCGCCCTCTGCTCGATCATCGTCTACCCCCAGCTCGCCGACATCCAGAAAGCCTTCCCCCATCTCGACCCGAGCCTCATCGGACACGACATCGCGTTCCCAGCCATGCTGAAGTTCCTGCCCGTCGGGTTCATCGGCCTGATGGTCGGAGGGCTGATCGCGGCCAACTCATCGACCAACCTGACCCACCTCAACTGGGGGGCGTCCTATCTCGTCCACGACTTCTACCGCCGCTTTCTCCGCAAGGACGCCGAGGAGAAGCACTACGTGCGGGCCGGCCGGATGGCCACGGTCCTCCTGTTCCTCTGCGCCGGCGGCTTGGTCTTCGTCCTGGATACGGCCAAAGACAGCTTCGACATCATCCTCCAGGTCGGCGCCGGCACGGGCCTTCTCTACCTCGTCCGCTGGTTCTGGTGGCGCGTCAACGCCTGGTGCGAGGTGAATGCGATGATCAGTTCATTCCTGGTATCCGCAGGACTGCTCGTCCTTCGGAAGAACGGCCTCGTCCTCAGCACCCATATAGCGCTCCTCATCACAATCGCCATCACGACGGTCTGCTGGATCCTGACGGCTTTTCTAGGGCCCAGAACCAACCATCAGACGCTCGTCGACTTCTATAAGAAGATCCGACCCTTTGGGCCGGGTTGGACCAAAATCCGCAAAGAAGCCGGGATCCCGGAGAGCGAGGCCAGATCCAAGTCCGAGAACTTCCCCTTGGCCCTCATCGGCTGGGTTTCCGGATGTACGATGATCTGGTCGGCCCTGTTCACCGTGGGCAACTTCCTTTACGGACGCATGACCTACGCGTATATCCTCCTGGGGATCTTCATCGCCAGCGGATTGGTGCTGCTCAAGGTCATCAACATCCTCTGGTCCCCGGATGCAGGAAAGAAAAACCCCGTCTGATGCCCGAGGCGTCCAAGACGAATGGATTGAATGAATAAGGAGTGATCTCGTGAAAAAATCCGCTCTCTCCCTCATCCTGGTTTTCGCGATGGCCCTCAGCGCATCGGCCCAGGCCCCCCAGCCGAAACCGGAGGACCTGCTGAAAAACGTAGTCCAGGTCGAGAAGACACAACCGGTGCCGGACAAGATGAAGGCCGGCTTCGATCTCATCACGGCCAAGGATTCCCTTGCCCTGCTAACATATATTTCGTCCGACCTTCTGGAAGGCCGGGAGACCGCGACGCGCGGGTACCAACTGGCCGCCGAATACGCGGCGTCCCTGTTCTCACTCTGGAAGGTTCTGCCTGCCGGCGACACGCCTCGTCCGGCCTCTTCGGGCATGGGTCGCAGCGATATGCCCGCAGCTCCTCTCGCAAGGGGCTATCTCCAGGAGTTTGCCATGAAGGAGATCTCCGACGTATCGACTGAGCTCGCAGTCCAGGTCAGGCAGGGCGGCTCCATGAAGTCTCGCGCCTTCCAATCAGGCATCGATTTCATGAGCATGTCTTCGACGCCCGAGACTCTCACCGCCCCCGTCATCTTCGCCGGCTACGGGATTACGGAGAAAGAGATCGGATACGACGATCTCAAGGGCCTCGACGTCAAGGGGAAGATTGTCCTCATCCTGACCGAAGCGCCCGGAAAGGACGATCCCAAGTCTCCCTTCCAGAAGAAGGAGCTCAAGGAAAAATACTTCCCCCCGGCTGGTCCGTTCGCCTTCAGGATGGGCGGCGGGTTCAATAAGGCCCAAGAAATCGCCAAGCTCGGCGCCTCCGCCGTGCTCCAGGTCCAAGCTTCCACCGGCGACGCCGAACTCTTCAAGGGCTTCGCGACGCCCCGAAAGGCCGGCGACGACAGGCCGATCATCAACGAACCCAGGCGGCGCCTGCTCATCCCCGGCTCCGGACAGCGGATGCCCTGGGAAAGCTCTCCGAACATCACCATCACCAAGGAGATGGCTAATTTTCTCCTGGAAAACTCAGGCCGGAAAATCGAGGACCTGAAAGCCAGGATCGAATCGACCTACAAACCTTCATCCCTCATCCTGCCCGGAACGACAGTGACCCTCTCGACGACGGCCAAGACCGTCCTGGTCCGCTGCCGCAACGTCATAGGGTATATCGAAGGTTCAGATCCGGTCCTGAAGAACGAATACGTCGTCGTCGGCGCCCACTTTGACCATCTGGGCAAGCGCGGCGATTATGTCTTCAACGGGGCCGATGACAACGGCTCAGGGTCCGTGGGCGTCATGAACCTGGCCCGGGCGTTCGCAGCCGCCACCCAGAAGCCCAAGCGGACGGTCGTGTTCGCCCTCTGGACGGGCGAAGAAGAAGGGCTCCTCGGCTCGCGGTATTACGTCCAGAACCCGCCCTTCCCGCTGGACAAGACCGCAGCCTACCTCAACCTGGACATGATCAGCCGGCCCTACGATGAGAAGAGCATCACCCGCATGGCCCGGATGTTCAACTTCCCAGCCGGAGAGGAGCTGTTCAAGAAGATCAAGCCGGCCAACTTTCTTCCTGTGTCCTTCGCCTCGGGCGCGGGTTTGGGCGACGTCTTCCGGGACGCCGATCAGTATGTGGGGCTCGACCTGTTCCTTCGCGAATCCGGATCGAACGAGCGCGGCGGCGGGGGATCGGACCACTCGTCCTTCGCGGCGGCCAAGATCCCCTGGGCTTTCTGTATCGCCAACATGACCGAAGACTACCACCAGACGAGCGACAGCGTCGAGAAAACGAGCGGCGACCTCATCGAGAAAGTCTCGAAGCTGGTCTACGTTTCTGCCTACGAACTCGCGGATAAATAAACCCTCGATTTCGTCCGGCCGGGAGGGAGAAGGAATTTTTCCGTCTCGAAATACGGTCCTTCTGATAGGCATCAAAAGACGAATTCTCAGCCTGCTGGACCTGGCGCTTGCCGCGATGATCGCCACCCCGACCGCGCTCTATGGGTATCTGTTGGGAAATATTCGAATGCATTTTTCCTACGCTTGAGCTAAAATAGCCAGCGCACTGGGGAACATCCATCACGGGCGTCAGGGCTTATTGAACATGACCAAGGACGAAGCACTTCTCCGGTTTTTCCAATCCCTCCGCGTCGCGTTCAAGAACGCGACCATGTATAAGATGAACCACCCGGCCTTCATCCATTGCGTGGAAGACCTCAAAGGCCGGGCGGAAGACGCCTTCACGCTCATCTCTCCCCTGTCGGTGGGGTTCACTCCCCGCTCTCTCTTCGCCGACGGCCGGTTCTGGGAAGGAGAGAAAACGTTCCGGGAACTGGGGATGCTTTTCCACCTCCGGAAGATCAAGACTCTCGATATCCGTCCGGGGGTCACTCTCGATGAGCTGATGCGGTTTTCGACCAAAGTGACCCTTCCCTTGGGTGAATTCGTCAAGCTGGGCGGCGGGGGAGAGATCCTGAAAAAGGAGAAGATCCTGCACATATCTGTAGAAGAGCTCGATTTCAAGGAGCTCCTCAAAGGCAATGGCGAGGAGATCAAGGACATCTGGCCATACCTCCTCCAAGAGGCGGTGGACGAGAACGACGCAGAGAAGATCATTGATGTAGCGGAGAGCTTTGACCGGGTCGTGGATAAACTCAACACAGCGGATCTCGTCGTCGATGAGAACATGAACAGGAACTTCTCCAGGTTTTTCGCCTATCTCAAGGAGAACGACTCGACGAAGTACCGTTCCTGCGCCAAGAACCTCATCAAGTCGTTCGTGACCGACAAGAACGTCAATCTCCACGCTAAGCTCGACAACCTGAAGCTCCTGATCACGGACCTGAAGGAAGAAGACCTGGCCTCCACTCTTTGGGAAGAAATCATCTCTGACGAAAGCTTCGACTCCCTCAGTTTCAGCATCTTCTCCAAACTCCTCGAGACGGACCGGCACAAGCAAATCTCGGCGTCACTCCAGCAGCTGTTCCAGACCGACAACCCCCTCAACCGCCGGCCCGAGGTCGAGGAGAAGGTCAAGGCCCTCCTCTCGGGGACGTCCGGCCAATTCATCTCCGAGATCTACAGGCAGACCCTGAGCTCGCTCCTGAAGGACATCCACTTCGACAAGAAGATCGCCTTCGATCACGAACAGCTGGCCGTCAACTACCGTTACATCCTCCTGAACGTCCTGGCCCGGGAAACGGATGCGAGCCGGATGGCAGCCGCCACAGAAAGGGTCCTGGGGATGTGGGAAGATATCTCCGGCCGCGGGGATTTCGAGTTCCTGAGTTCGCTCCAGGAAGTCCTCCTGTCCAAACGGCCGGCCTGTCCCAAGGACCCGGCGCTCCAAAAGATCGACGATGCCGTCGGCGAGTGCGTCGAGAGGGCCGTGCTCGACGAGGGGTTTTCACCCTATTTCGACCGGCTCATTTCCGGCCTGGCGGAGAGCCGGCTCGGTCTCGATATCTATCTTGGGAAGATTTTTTCCGAAGGCAGGATCACGCCGTTCATCCTTCGGGCCTATTATCGGTTCTTCAAAGAAAAAATGGACGCCCTGACATCCCGGCTGAAAGAAAAGCGGCAGGACAAGTCGTTCCTCGACCGGATCATCGCGGCTTCGAAGACCATCGATTCGTCCCTGTCCCAAATGGTCCTCAAGGCCGTCTACAGTGTGGGAGACGAGTCCGTCCGGGGGGAGGTCCTCAGGGCCATGGACTGCCTGTCTGAGATCGACAAGGACTTCCTGTTTCCCATCCTCAGGTCCCCGAAGATCTCGCTCAAGAGTGAGGCCCTCGTCATCCTGACGGGCCGCGAGACGACGCGGAAGAGAGCCCTCGACCGTTTCCTCAGGTTCCAGTCCCCCTACGGCATCTTGAACAAGAAGCTGAGAGCGCATATCCAGATCGTGGAAAACAAGGGACTTCGCGAGGCGGCCGGACATCTCGAACGGCTTGGCCGGAGGAAGTCCTGGTGGAACCGATCGCTGAGGAAGGAAGCCCGTCGCGTGCTGGAGAAGTGGAATGAAGACGGACGTTAAGAACGTATTCATCGGCCTGCTGAACGCCATCCAGGCGGGAAAGATCTACTCCGAGGGTCATCCGACGTTCAAGGAATTCGTTGATGTGCTTTATCTGCGGCTCGTCGAACATCTCGGAGAGAAAAGGGAGATCATCCTGGGGATCATCGAGGGCGAGCTGGCTTGGGAGGATGAGATCTACTTCGAACTGAGCCAGCGGCTGAAGTCCCTTGTCGAGTTTCTCCAGGAATGCGGGATCAACAGGATCATCTTTCGGCCGGGCCTGCGCCCCGATGAACTGTCCGCATTCATCGCCTTTCTCACGCGGCCCGGGAAGAGAAGGTCCCTCGAATCGCAGGAAACGGACGAGATCCAGGGGCTCGAGAACATCCATGTCGGCAAACTGAGGGCCAGGGCCGCTGGGCCGGCAAAGGTCGACCGCGAGCGTCACGCCCGGTATGAAGGTTCCCTGGAATTCGCATCGCGCTCTCTGACGGCCGTTCTGAACAAGGAAGAGATCGATTTCCTCGACCTCCGCTTCAACATCCTCAACGTCATGGAAAACTTCATGGGCAGACACCAGGAGCTGCTGAACCTCATGTCGGTGAAGGAAAAGGACCTGATCACGTTCGTCCATCTCCTGCACGTTTCCGTCCTCTCGATGTCCTTCGCGTCGAAGCTGGGGTTCGCCAAGGATGACGTCCTGGACCTGGGGATCGCCGCGCTCTTCCATGACGTGGGAAAGCTCCACATTTCCTCGGAAATCCTCAAAAAAGGGGGAAAGCTGGCCGATGACGAGTTCGCCCGCATCAAGGACCACCCCCTTCTGGGGTCGATGATCCTCCAGGGGTACCAAGACGCTTTGGGGATCCTCCCGGCCGTGGTGGCCTTCGAACACCATCTCCGCTTCGACCGGAAAGGATATCCCAAAGTCCCCTATCCGCGTCCTCCTCACGCCGCCTCGCTCATCGTCTCCTTATGCGACGTCTATGACGCGCTGGCCCAAAAAAGGTCCTACAAAACGGATTACCCTCCCGATAAAATCTACGAGATCATGATCCTCGAGAAGGGGAAGCTCTTCGACCCCGCCCTTCTCGACAGGTTCTTCCAGGTCATCGGCGTCTGGCCGATCGGGACCATTGTCATGCTTACCGATGGACGGATCGCCGTGGTCCGGGAAGTGAACGAACAGGACATCTTCAAGCCTAAAGTGGAGGTCGTCCATCCTGGATCGACCGGAGAGATCATCGATCTTTTTGAGGAAAAAGACGGGCTTCAGGTCCGCGAAGCCTTGAATCCCATGGGCAAAGGGCAGAAATACCTGGAACATATTTTCGCCGGGGAATAGCCGGCGCGCGGACCCCGTGAGCCCGTAGAAAAGATGATCAACCTCCGGTCTTTCCGGTCCTTGAGAGTTTCACCCATTCGTCGCGGAGGGTGACGGTGCGGTTGAAGACGAGCCTTCCCGGCGCCGAATCGCGGGGGTCCACAAAGAAGTAGCCGAGCCTCTCGAACTGGTGACGGCTGCCGGGTTTCGCGTCACTCAGGCCTGGTTCCATCCGGCATCCTTTGAGGACTTCCAGGGAGATGGGATTCAGGTTCGTCTTGTAGTCCAGGCCTTCAGGGACGTCGCCGGGGTCGCGGACCGTGAACAGCGTCTCGTAGAGACGGACCTCGGCTACGACGGCGTGGGCGGCCGAGACCCAGTGGAGGGTGGACCTGACCTTCCGGCCGTCGGGGGAATCGCCGCCGCGCGTCGCGGGGTCGTAGGTGCACAACAGCTCCACGATCTCGCCTGTCGCCGGGTCCTTGACCACCTCCTCGCACTTGATGAAATAGGCGGAACGCAGTCTCACCTCGCTTCCGGGGGCAAGCCTATAGAACTTCTTCGGCGGATCCTCCATGAAGTCCTCCCGCTCGATGAACAACTCCCGTGAGAAAGGGACCTTGCGCGTTCCTAGGCTCAGGTCCTCGGGGTTGATCATGACATCGAACTCCTCGACCTTTCCGGGGGGGAAGTTCAAGACCACGACTTTTATCGGCCGGAGGACGGCCATGGCCCGCGGCGCCGTCCTGTTGAGTTCCTCGCGCAGGCAATTCTCAAGGACACACGAGTCCACGATGCTGTTGGCCCTGGCGACGCCGATAAGCTCGCAAAAGGCCCGGATGGACTCCGGCGTAAAGCCCCTCCGCCTGAGGCCGGAAATGGTGGGCATGCGCGGATCATCCCATCCGCTCACGAAGCCTTGCTCGACGAGCTCAAGGAGCTTTCTTTTACTTAAGACCGTATGGCTGATGTTGAGCCGGGCGAATTCGATCTGCTGGGGATGGTGGACGCCAAGCTGGTCCAG
>CAZSMW010000084.1:0-7182 GCA_964607985.1 uncultured Eubacteriales bacterium | reverse complement strand
AGCTCTTGATGGCCGCGGATCCCCCGGCCGAATATTTCTCATAAAGCTCTCTTATGCCGAAGGGGAGGTCCGGGTGATTTCCGGCTCATCGGGCAGCGCTGACGGCTTTCAAGTTGTCCGTCCGCGCTCTCCAGGCGTCATTGACATGTTCCCAGCCTTGATTTATGCTTCCGTACGGTGGCGAGATGGGATAATCGATGCGATAACGCGTCTCCAACCGGCTCAGCAGAAAACGAAATACCTATGGAGATAATCGCGCTTATCATCCCTAACGTTGGGATGGGGGAAAACGGCCACACGAAAGCTCATTGCGCCGGCTCAGTGGAAAACAATATTTTTGTCTAAATTAGAAGGAGGAAAGTTATGCCGAAAACAAAACTCGGAAAATGGGCAGGTGGATTGTTAGCAGTTTTCCTTTTGTTTCTTATAGCGCTTACTCTTGGGATGAATCTCTTAGGAATCCTACCAGGGACCCCCCTAATTCGCATTGTGGGAATATGTACGATGATTGCCGGAATTGCTACTTTCGTTACGGCGGTAGTAAGCTTAATTAAGTTCAAGGATCGCTCATTCGTTGTGATATTAGCTACAATCATCGGAATCATTGCAATGCTGATTGTAGTAATGGAGGTGGTAGAGGGGCTTACCTATTCGCATTAAATAGTTTGAAATTAAAGTGAAATAGTATCCGATACACGAAGGAGCTTTCAAAGTTTCTGCGGGAGATTAGCAGCTTGAGAGCGCGATAGGGCGAGCCGGAGTGACGGAACTGGTAGACGCGCTGGACTCGAAATTCAAAGGTCGGAGGTTCAAATCCCCTCACTCACCCCATCCTATCCACAGCAAGCCACTACAAGGCCCTCATACTCCGCGGCAAACCGCTCGGAATGATAGAAAAGCACCCGGTAGAGGACGGTCCGCTCCGGATGTCGAGGACAATAGAGTCCAGCCATGGCAGGAGAATGGCCTCAAGAAACGGGCCAACGTCATGAATGAGATCGGGTCTCCCTGAAAAACGAGAGGCGGCCGGGAACTATTTATGACCGGAGGACGCGCTTATTTATTGCTGCTGCGACCTTTTAGATCCGCTTCGCTTTCGCCGGCCAGAAGGGATTCAGGATGTGGGCCAGGACGACGAGAGACACGCCGCCTATGACGTTAAACCATAGATAAGGGATTTCGGTGAAAAAGAAGCAGGCCAGGACGGCCGCCTCGGTGACAATGGCCGCGATGAACGTGGCGTTGCCGCCGATTTTCTTGAAATAGAAGGCGATGAGGAAAATCCCGAGGATCGTCCCGTAAAACAAAGACCCCAGAATATTGACGGCTTCGATCAAGGAGCCGAGATGGTTGGCGAACTGGGCGAAGCCGATGGCGTAGAGACCCCAAAAGACCGTGGCCGTTTTCGAGGCGCGGAGATAGTGCCGCTCCGAAGCGTTTTTCCGGAAAATCCGCTTGTAGATATCGATGACCGTGACCGAAGCCAGGGCGTTGAGCTCTGCGGACGAAGCCGACATCGAGGCCGAGAGGATGGCCGCCAGGATCAGCCCCACTAACCCCGCCGGCAAATACTTGGTCACGAAACTCAGGAAAATGTAATTGGTGTCGTTGGTCTCGGCCAGGGGATTTCTTTTCTTGATGAGTTGGAGGGCCTCCTTCCGGAGGCCGAGTTCCGATTCCCTCGTCCGGCGGAGCTCTTGGAGCGTGCCCTCCACGTCCGCGTCTTTTTCAGCCTCGATCGCGGAGAGCATCTTCCGAAGCTGCTCCCCCTTCTCCCCGTTCAGCCGAGCGAAGTCGGATTCGAGGGCCGTATAAGCGTCCCCATAAGCGCTGCTTTTTACGGCCGCAGTCTCGACCGGGTTGAAAAACAGGGGCGGCGTCACGAACTGGTAAAACACGAAGATCATGGCCCCGATGAATAGGATGATGAACTGCATCGGGACCTTTAGGACGCCGTTGGCCAGAAGCCCCTTGCGGCTTTCGGCGATCGACCGTCCGGTCAGATATCGCTGGACCTGCGACTGGTCCGTCCCGAAATACGACAGGGCGACGAAGCCCCCTCCGATGAGGCCCGACCAGAAATTGTACCGGTCCTTCCAGTCGAAGGCGAAGTTGATGACGTTCAGCTTCCCGAGCTTTCCGGCCACATGGACGGCATTCGAAAAAGAGATGTCGGCCGGGAGGCGCTGGAAAATCATATAAAACGCCGCCCCCATCCCCGCGGTGATGATCATCATCTGTAGAAGATGCGTTTTGCTTACGGCCTCCGTGCCCCCGGAGGCCGTGTAGAGGATGACCAGGCCGCCGGTCATGAAAATCGTCAGCCGGAAATCCCAGCCGAGAATGACGGAAATGATCAGGGCCGGGGCGAGAATCGTGAACCCGGCCGCGAGCCCGCGTTGGATGAGGAAGAGGATGCTTCCCAAAGCCCGATTTTTCAGGTCGAAGCGCTGTTCCAAATACTCGTAGGCGGTGTAGACCTTGAGCCGATGGTAAATAGGAACGGCCGTGATCGAAAGGATGACCATGGCGATGGGCAGGCCGAAATAAAACTGAACGAACCGCATCCCGTCCACGTAGGCCTGCCCCGGGGTGGACAGAAAAGTGATGGCGCTGGCCTGGGTCGCCATGATCGAAATGGTGATGGCGTACCACGGCGTGGATTTGTCCGCCAGGAAGAAGCCCTGGATGTCCTTTTTGCCCCGGGTTTTCCAAAAGCCGTAGGCGGCCACGAACAAGAGAAACAAGCTCAGGACGATCCAGTCGATCGGTCGCATGGGCTAAGTCTTCAACAATCCCTCGTAGAAGGCTTCGTATTGGGGGATGATACAGGCGGCGTCGAAGTGCTGTTCGGCGCGCCGCCGAGCCTGCGTTCGGAAGAGTGAATGCCGGGCCGGATCGCTCAGAAGTTCGACGGCTTTCGCGGCCATGCCCTCGATATCGCCGACGGGCAAGAGATATCCCGTCTCTCCATGGACGATGACCTCGGGCAATCCGCCGACATCGGCAGCGATGACAGGGACGCCGCAATTCATCGCTTCGAGGGCCGTCAAACCGAAGCTCTCCTGCTCGCTGGGCAAAAGAAACAGGTCGGTGCAGAAAAAGAGGGGCTCCAACTGGTCCTGTTCCCCGAGAAAATGGACGTCGGAAGCGAGGCCCATCTCCTTCACCAACTGCCGGATATGCGGCCGCTCGGGGCCATCGCCGATCAAGAGGAGCTTGGCCGGGATCCGTTCCCGGACCCGGGCGTAAATCCGGACGACGTCTCCAATCCTTTTAACCGGGCGGAAGTTGGAGGCATGCATCAGGATTTTTTCCCCCTTCGGAGCGAAGGCGGGCCTCGAACAGGCGTCGCGGTTCCGGTCCGGCCGGTCGAGCTCGATGAAATTATGAATGACCCGGATTTCGCGCTTGATGTCGAATTCCTCGATCGTCCGCTGTTTGAGATAGTGCGAAACCGCCGTCACCCCGTCCGATTGCTCGATGGCAAATTTGACGACCCGGCGGAAAGACGGTTCGGCCCCGACCAAGGTGATGTCCGTGCCGTGGAGGGTCGTGACCGTTTTAAGCCGCCGGGAGTTAGAGATCTGCTTCGCCAAATAAGCGCTGGCCGCATGGGGGACGGCATAATGAGCGTGAATGATGTCCAAATCGCAGGTTTCGGCGAGTTCCACCAGCTTGGTGGCCAGCCCCAGCTCGTAGGGAGGGTACTTGAACAGCGGATACGAGGCCACGTCCACTTCATGAAGGAAGATGTTTTGATGGAAGGTGCGCAGGCGGAACGGTGGGGCATAGCTGACGATATGGAGCTCGTGGCCTTTTTGGGCCAGCCCGATCGCTAATTCCGAAGCCACAACCCCGCTCCCGCCGTGTGTCGGATAGCAGACGATGCCGATTTTCATGGCCGCCCTCATGGAATCGTCCACAGATATTCCGGACCGAAGAACGCGACCGGGTCGTCCACTTTCAGGGCTTCCCGGACGAGAAAAGGCTCCCCGTATTTCGCTCCGATCTGGGCGCCATATCTCCTGTCCCGGGCCTCGATGAGGTCCAGAAATTCGGGCCGGCCGATGAGCGTTTCCCCGGACGCGGTCGTGGATTCGGGCTGATTCGGGCGATGGAATTGAGAGGCATAGGCCCGGATCGCGTTCATTTTTTGGGCGTGGGCGTCGGTAATGTCAACGATAAACGACGGAGCGAACTCGAAGCGGCTCTGGCAGAAAACGACCTTCACGGGCCGGAACGCCTCCTGCCCCGTCTCAATTTTTTTCAGCCCGGCGAGATAGACCGAGGCGCGCACGAGCTGGGACGCGTTTTCGTGATCCGGGTGACGATCGATCCCATGGGGGGCGAAGACGATTCGGGGTTTATGGGCGCGGATCTCGGCGATAATTTTGAGCTTATTCTCCCAAGTGACCTCGACCCGCCCGTCGGGAATATCGAGCATTTTGTGGACCGCCAGGCCCATCACTTCGGCCGCTTTCGCAAACTCCCGGGCCCGGATTTCGGCGCTGCCCCGGGTGCCCATCTCGCCCCGGGTCAGGGCGACGACTCCGGTTTTATACCCCATCCCGGCCAGCTTGATCAGCGTCCCGCCGCAGGACAATTCCACGTCGTCGGCGTGCGCTCCGAAAGCTAACGCATCCAGGGTCATGGCGGCCTCCTCTAAGGAAAGAATCCTCTTACATTGTCAGTATCTGATGATCATGCGCGTCGAGGTCGATCGCCTCGTTCAGCTTGTCCACAAAGGCCGGGCCGTATTTCAGGAGAAAAGGCACGATGTTGAGGACCCGCTCCTGGAGGCGCCCGTTAGGGTAAAGATGGTCGCCCGCTTTGCGGATCTGCCCGACCGCGATGTCGTTCTGCTTCTTCGCCGCCTGAACGATTTTCTTTTCCAGGAATCGAAATTGCTGAACCATCTTCCCCCGGGAGAGATGGGCGGACTCCTTCAAGGTCGGCTCGAAGGCGGCGATGTCCCGAATGAGCGGTTCAAAGTCCTGGTCCAAATGAGAGGCGGCGAGGCTCAAGGCCCGGCCCAAGGGTTCGGGAACTCCGCTTTCGCCGAGGCTTCGGATGATCCCGTCCGCGCCGCCCCAGAGATCGGGAATGCCCAGATGGTACTTCGCCAGAATACGGTCGATTTTCCTTTCGACGACGGTCAGGCTCTTTCGCGGGTAAATCACCGGCATCGGCAGGCCGAATTTTTCATAAACGCCTTTCATCTGGGCGAAATAGGCGATCTCCCCCGGCCCGCCGACATAGACGACTGTCGGCAGGAGGGTGTCCTGATAGATGGGCCGGAGAAGGACATTGGGGCTGAAGAGAAACGGCTTTTCTTTCGCCAGGGCGAGGAGGTCTTCTTTCGAACGTGTCTCCCGCGGATCTTTGATTTCGAAGGCATGGCCGTCCCACCGGATGGACCGCCTCTCCCGCTCAGCGTAGAAAATATTGAGAATTCCCTCATGCAAATGAATTTGGCCTTCATATCCGGCGTCGCGCAGTCTCCGCGAAGCCGCGAGGGCCGGCGGAGTCGCCGCGGACTCTTCGGTGATTTCGCGATAAAAAACCTCTCCGCCCAACTCCTTCAGGCGGGGATGGGAGGCGTCGATGAAGATCAAGCCGTATGATTGAAACAGCCGGGTCATCCATCGAGCGAACGCCTCGACCCAGCCGTGTCCGGGCCGATAGGCTTCGCTCAAAGCGGCGATGATGTCCGCCTTGAATTCGGATTCTTGGGTGAGATCCCAGAGTCGACGAAGACAATCCGCGATCTCCGGCGGCAAGACGAGAGCGGAAGCGGGGATTTTAAGCTCACCGGAAGGCATCCCGCAGCGGACCTCTTCTAGCCGGTTGTCTTTGTCCAAAAGGACGATGTGATCGATCTCGGCCAAATCGTGATCGTCCGAGGCCAGCCAAAACACCGGGACGTACTTTCCAGGGCCGTTCCGGCTCAGGCGCTCGGCGAGCTTGATCGCGGTCAAGGCCTTATAGATCGTATAGAGCGGCCCGGAAAAAAGCCCCGCTTGCTGTCCGGTGACGACGGCGCAGGCCTGCTCCCGCTCCATGGCCTCGATATGCCCGAGAGTCCGCAGGCCGCATCCGTAGCTTTGGTTTTGCTCCCTTAGAATCGCGGCCAACTCCTCCCGGGGAATGCGGCGCGCCAACGTCCGTTCGGTTTGGCGCTCGTAAGCAACGGCGTCTCGAAAATCGCCGTCAAAGAACTCCCGCACTTTGCCGTAGTCGTGAAAATAATCGTCCACCAGGCGCGGAAGATGCGGGAGCCGCTTCGTCGGGATGAACATGCCTCAGCGCTTCCCCGCCGAAATCAGGTTGGCGAATATCCGGAACGCCCCGGGCACACCCGCCGGCAGCTGCCGAAACCAGGCGTACGCCGTATAGATGAAAACGCCTTTCCCGTATCGCGCGTACAAGAGACCGCCTTTTTGATCCGGCTCTCCGGGATCATGCGAGGAGAGAATCGCTTCATACTTCTCGTCCCAAGACGAAGCGAAATACAGGCCTCTCTCCTGGACCCACCCCTCGAAGTCCCGGGACGTGATTTTATTAGGGAAGGTCAAGAGCGGATGGTCGGGGACCGGAAACGTCACCGGGGCGCTTTCCACGGTCACCCGGTCGCGGCCGATTGTCAGAGGATATGGCCCTATCCGGTCGGCGAGCGCGCCGGAGGCGACGTTGTATTGGACGACCAGGGTGCCGCCGCGTTCGACGTAGTCGAGGAGCTGTCGCTTCGCGTTCTCGAGGCGATCGCGCGTGTTGTAAGCCCGGACACCCGCGACGATGGCGTCGAAGGCGGACAGATTGGATGTTTCGAGCATTTCGTCGTTCAGCATCGTCACCTCAACCCCGAGGTGGCGAAGGCCGTCGGCGACGTCGTCCCCCGCGCCCATGATATAGCCGAGCCTCTTCCCTTTGGTTTGGACGTCAAGTTTGACGACCTTGATCCGGCTTTCCGGGAAATAGACCTGGCGGTGAATGTGGGGATAGGAGATCTCCACCATCGCCCGTCTCATGATTTCTCCGCCGAGGTCCGCTTCGGCTGTAAAAACGGATTCCTGGGCGTTTTTCGGCGGAGAGATTTCGATCGAGACCTCTCCCTCTTCATACTTGCCGGCGAGGGAAAAAGGAAGGCCGGCCGGAGCGACCCGCCACCCGTCCATCCCT
>CAZSMW010000083.1:0-12529 GCA_964607985.1 uncultured Eubacteriales bacterium | reverse complement strand
ACGGCTGCGGAAAGCTCGCCTGGGACTCTGTCGAAGGGATTCTAAAAGGAGAGTCATGATGTCAGCGACAAAATATCTGAATTCGGTCCAGACCATCTTGGAAAAGATCAAAACGAAAGAGATGAAGAAGATCAAAGCCGCTGCGAAGATCATGGCCGAGTCCATCTCGAGCGACGGCCGCGTCTACATGTTCGGCAGCGGCCACTCGGTCATTCCCGTTCTTGATATTTTTCCCCGCTATGGGAGCTTCGTTGGCTTTTTCCCCCTTTACGACCCGAGGCTCATGTGGTGGAACGTCATCGGCCCGGGCGGCGCGCGCGAGCTCCTCTGGCTGGAGAGGCAGGAAGGCTACGCCAGGGTCTTCCTCCAAAGCTATCCCCTGGAAAAGCGGGACGCCATGCTCGTTTTCTCCCACGGTGGGCTGAATGCCGCCCCGATCGAAATGGCCCTGGAGGCGAAGGCCCGGGGCCTCAAGGTCATCACGGTCTCGTCCCACGCCAACGTGAAAATCGCCAGGCGGAGCCACTCGTCCGGCAAGGTCCTGTCCGAGGTCGCCGATGTCGCCATCGACAATTGCGTCCCGCCCGAAGATTCCCTGGTGGACGTGGGACAGCTCGAGAAGGTGGCCGCCGGTTCAACCGTGGCCGCCGTCTCCATCGCGATGTCCCTCGTGGCCGAAACGGCCGCGGTCCTGGCGAAGAAGGGGAAGGTCCCGCCGACCTTCGTCTCTCCGAACGTCCACGGCGTGCCCAAGGACCACATGGCGGGTGTCTATCAGGCGTTCACCGAGTTCTATTACAAGCGGCCGTTCAACAAGAAAGGCCAGACAGGCTAATCTAAGCATCACGGAAATCATAGGTCACTAATACGAACGCAATAAGAAGGAGTTACAAGATATGAACGGCACTGAATGCCGTCCTCAAGCCCCCGTAGCGGAGGGGGGACCCGTCGGTTTTTTCGACGGGGGGAACCGACGGGACTGGTTCCCCGGGGGTCGGGGGAGTGAGGGCGGCTTCAGGCCGCTTAAAGTCAGATGTCAGATTATCTAATGCGTTCGTATTAGAAAGGGAGGAATCCTATGATCGAACCGGAGAGCACAGAAAACGTGAACACCAGGCGCCTGATGTCTTCGGCCTGCGCCGGGATGTTTGTCTTCGGGATCGTCATGGCCATCCTGGGGGCCATCCTGCCGGGACTTTTCGCAAGGGTCGGTTTTGACAAGGGGGCGGCCGGGAACCTTTTCCTGTACATGAACTTCGCCATGCTCCTGATGTCTCTCTTCTTCGGCCCCATCGTGGACCGGTTCGGCTTCAAGGCCCTGCTGGTCGTCTGCTCCCTGCTGGTCGCCGGCGCCTTCCTGCTCCTGAGCCTGTCCTCGACCTACAGCCTAATCCTCGTCGCGGCTGTCATCCTCGGCTTCGGCGGCGGGGGACTTAACGGCGGGACGAACACCTTGACAAGCGACATCCACGAGCTTGAGAAACGAGGTTCGGCCCTGAACGTCCTGGGCATATTCTTCGGCTTCGGCGCCCTGACCATTCCCTTCCTGATCGGCGTCCTTGTCGAACTCCTGGGCCTCGGCAAGATCCTCCTTCTGGCCACCTTCCTGAGCCTTGTCCCGTTCGTGCTCTTCCTTCTTTTCAAGTTCCCGATGGGGAAACAGGCCCGGGGCTTTCCTCTCAAGGAGGCGGCCAGGATCGGCAGAAATCCGCTCCTCTGGCTTTGCGGCTTCCTCCTTTTCTTCCAATCCGGAAACGAGTTCACGATCGGGGGGTGGATCTCCACCTATCTCCAGGAGTCCTTCAAGATCAGACCTGCGTCGGCCGCGCTCGTCCTGGCCGGTTACTGGGCGGCCATCATGGCCGGCCGGCTCGTCTCCAGCCGGATCGTCCGCGTCCTTAGGAATGGGCGGCTCGTCCTGGTGAGCGCGGGCCTGTCCCTGGCCGCGGCCGTGCTCCTCAGATCGGCGCCTTCCGGGGCCCTGGCGGCTTTCGCCGCGGTCCTCATCGGCCTCGGTTTCGCGGCCATCTATCCCACGACCCTGGCCGTCGTCGGCGAAAGCTTCCCGGCTTTCTCGGGGACGGCGTTCAGTGTCGTCATCGCCATCGGTCTGTGCGGCGGGATGATCTCGCCCTGGCTGGCCGGGAAGATCGCCCAGACGTCGGGACTCAGGCAGGGGTTGTTCCTTCCCGTGCTGAATTGCGCTATGATCATCGTGTTGCAGCTAATGATCATAAGCGTCATTAAAAAGCGAAGATCGAACAAATAGGGACGCGCACCCTATGTTCGTGTCCCAGGCTCGACCGAAAGAAGATCGGGGACTTGAAGGAGCGAAGACGATGAAAAAGATCGCGTTGACCGGAAACATCATCCTTCCCGACGAAGTTTTGACCGGCGGCGTCGTTCTCGTCGAGGGGGAGACCATAGCGGGCGTCTATTATAACGACAACAGCCTGCCGGAGAACGATATCGAGTTCCGGCGTTACGGCGATGCCTGGATCTCGCCCGGACTCATCGATGTCCATCTTCACGGCGCTTTGGGGCATGAGGTGATGGACGCGGACGTCGATGGACTAAAGGAGATCGCCTGCCACCAGGCCCGCTGCGGCGTCACCGGGTTCCTGCCGACAACATTGTCCCAGTCGATCGAAGCCGTCTGCAAGGCGGTGGATTCCATCAGGCTGGCGGCTGCCCTGCCCCTGGACTCCGAGGTCCTAGGCGTCCACCTGGAAGGACCGTTCGTCTGCATGAAGCGGAAAGGGGCCCAAGACCCCAAGTATATCAAGGAGATAAACCGCGAGGACCTCGACCGGCTTTATGCCGCCGCGGCCGGTCTCAAGACCATGATCACACTGGCACCCGAGGTCGGAAACAACACCTCATTCATCCCCGAAATGGTCGAAAACGGCTTCGTCGTTTCCATGGGCCATTCGGACGAAACCTACGAGGAAGGGCTCCAGGCGGTCAAGGCCGGCGTCAGCCATGCCACCCACCTCTTCAATGCCTGGCGGGAATTCCAGCACCGGGAACCGGGCGGGATCGGGGCGGCCATGGATTCGAAGGAGGTCTACGCCGAACTCATTTCCGACGGCATCCACGTCCATCCGTCCTTTCTGCGCCTGGCGATCGCCAGGAAGGGCAGCGACAGGATCTGCCTGATCACGGATTCCCTGGGGGTCTCCGGTCTGAGCGACGGGACCTATCCCTGGGGCGAACTGGAGATCGTCCTAAACGGGCGGGAGGTCCGTCTTAAGGAGAGCGGCGTTCTTGCCGGCAGCATCCTCCACCTCAACCAGGGGATCAGGAACATCATCGATTGGACGGGCGCCGGCGTCTCCGAGGTCGTGAACATGGCCTCCTTGAACCCGGCCAGGAACCTTGGGCTGGACGACGTCATCGGAAGTCTCGCGGAAGGCAAGCTGGCCAACATCGCCGTCTTTGACAAGGATTTCCGGGTGATCGACACCTGGCTGCGCGGCAGGCCCGTCCTGGGCGGGAACCTGTAGAAAAAGAGGGTCTGGGCCGTCTATGAGGCGCTCTTGAAAAAATAGGATCAAAAGGGTATCTTGCTTCGTTTGACATGAAGATTAGGAAGAGACCGAGTCCGGGGACCATTATCATCGTCTTTGCCGCCGCGGTGGCCCTTTGTGTTCTTTTCTGGTTCATCCTCCGACCCGGGAAGGCTCCTTCTCAAAAGGTTCTCGGGATGTGGAAGGACCTGGGCGTCGAGAAGCCCAACGTCCTCCTCATCACCTTGGATACGACGCGGGCCGACCACTTGGCTTGTTACGGCTATTCCGACGTGAGAACGCCGACCCTGGATGCCTTGGCCGGACGGGGGGTCCTGTTCGAACAATGCGCCTCTTCCTCGCCTTTGACCCTGCCTTCCCACAGCACGATGATGACGGGGATGTATCCCACCTACCACGGGGTCAGGGTCAACGGCAACACGGCCTTGAGCGATGAACAGACGACGATTGCCGAAGTGCTCACGGCAAAAGGATACTCCTGCGGTGCCTTCATCGGGGGCTTCGTCCTTGATGGGCGATGGGGTTTGAAGCAGGGATTTCAACATTATGACGACCAGTTCGATCTTAAAAAATATAAAACGCTGGACCTGGGCGGGGTCCAGCGGCCGGGGAACGAGGTGGTGGACGCCGCGCTAGCCTGGCTCGAGGGGCAGAAGGACAAAACCTTCTTTGCCTGGGTCCATCTCTACGATCCGCATGCCCCTTATGAGCCGCCCGAGCCTTATCTCTCGGAATACCGTCAAAAAGGGAAAGGACTTGTCAGCCTTTATGACGGTGAGATCGCCTTCATGGATTCCCAGATCGGCCGTCTTGTAGAATGGCTCGGAAAAAGCGGCCTGGATACGAATACCCTGGTCGTCCTGATTGGAGACCACGGCGAAGGCCTTCAGAGCCACGGGGAAGGGGCCCACGGCTACTTCATCTACGATTCCGTGGCCCATGTGCCTTTTCTGGTCGTGGCGCCTTTCAATGACCTTCAAGGGGTCCGGGTCCGATCCCAGGTCCGTACCGTTGACCTCTTCCCGACGGTCCTGGAATTCGTCGGGATCGAGCCGCCGGTCAAAGTCCACGGCCGCTCCCTGCTCCCACGGATGTTCGATCCAAAGACCGATGACCAGAGTTTTGCATATGGGGAATCCATGACACCCAGCATCCAGTTCGGGTGGAGCCCGCTCTATTTCTTGCGGACGACGCGCTTCAAGTTCATCGCTGCTCCGCGTCCCGAATTTTACGACCTTGCCCAGGACCCCGGGGAGGAACGGGATGTCCAGAACAAGTACCCAGACCGGGCGCTGGCCATGAAGAAAGAGTTGGACAGGCTTATCATCGAAACGAGCGCGGGCGCCCCCAAGCTCCAAGCTGCCAACCTTGATAAAGAGACCATGGAGCGGCTGTCGGCCCTGGGATATATCGGAGCGCCTGTTCCATCAACAAAGTCCTCTTCCAAAGTTGGAAGGCCGTTGGCGGACCCCAAGGACAAGCTGCCGGTTTTCAATGCCGTCCAGCGGGGAGGGGAGCTGGTCTCCACGGACAAGTTTTCTGAGGCCGTGGAATTCCTGGAATCGGCGCTCAAGGAAGATCCGACGATCCCCCAGGCCCTGTTGATGCTGGCGACTTGCTATATCAATTTGGGACGGACGCAAGAGGCGAAAGCCAATCTTGACCTTGTCTTGAAAGATGACCCGGAGAGCGTTCAAGCCCTGATCAGTTTGGCCAACATCCTGCTCGCAGAACGGAAGAATGAGGACGTCATCGCCCTCTGCAGGCGGGCGATCTCCCTGGATGACCGGAATAACCAGGCTCATGCGCTCATCGGTGAGGTCTATATGGGAGAAGAAAAATATTCCGCGGCCCTCCCATATCTCGAAAAAGCGGTCGAGATCCAGCCGAAATTGTCCCGAAGCCGCCTCACTCTGGCGGCTTGCCTAGTGGGCGTTAAACAATATGACAGGGCGGAAACCGCCCTCAAGGAAGTTGTCCGGGAAGCCCCGAAATTCCCCCTGGCACATTACAATCTTGGGCTGCTCTATGAGGAACAGGGGAGGCTCGAAGAAGCGCGGGCGGCCTATACCGAGGAAGTCGCGAACTTTCCCAAGGAGTTCAAGGCGCGGTTCAATCTGGGGAAACTGCTTTTCAAGCTCGGAGACAGAACCGGTTCTCTGGAGCAAATGCGGGAGGTCGTCAAGATAACCCCCAATCTGGCGGAGGGGCACCTCCTGCTCGCCAGGGGATTGCTCTACGAGCCCGTCCCGCTCGATGAGATCCAGGCCACGGTCAAAAAAGGGCTTTCCCTGGCCCAGACGGCCGACTTGAAGGCGCTCGGCTATTTCCTCCTGGCCGACATCTACAACCGCAAAAACCAACCCGATATGATGAGGGACGCTTTGCAAAAGGCCAACTCATACAAATCGGCCAAAAAATAGGAGTTTATTATGAGATATCGGACGATACGACTCGTAGGTCTGACGATCCTCATCATCGGCCTCATCCAGGTCTTCCCCGGCCTTGCCCAGTACCGCGAGTACTACCTCTCCGGGAAGGTCGTCGATACGCAGAAAAACCCCGTCGCGGGGGTCCAGATCGATCTCCGCGACGTCGACACAAGTCGCGGCTACAGCATGAAGACCGATAAAAAGGGCGAGTTCAAGTTCGCCGGTCTTCCCCACGGCGTCTACCAGGTGGTCTTCAGCAAGGAAGGATTCGCCCAAAAAATGGACGAGTGGAGGTTCGAAACCCCCCAGGATACGATGCAGAAGGTTGAGATCCCCGCGCTGACGCTCATTTCCCAAACCCAGGTTGAGGAGGTCCAACGGCTGAAGGAGGTCGAAAGCGGGATCAAGGAATCGGCCGACAAGATCCGGCAGGGTGACCTGGACGGCGCCATCGCCCAGCTCAAGGGGATGTTGGATAAAAACCCCAAGGATGCCAATGCGCTCTATCTCTTCGGAATGGCCTACGTCAAAAAACAGATGTTCCCGGAAGCGACGGGCGCGTTCCTCCAGGTCGCCGAAATGGCCCCCAAGTTTGCGGCCGCCTTCCATCAGCTGGGAGTCTGTTACCAGCAGCAGGACCAGCCGGAGAAGGCCCTCGAATACTACCAGAAGGCCCTTGACCTTGACGCCGGCAACACAGACGCATTCTACAATTCGGGCCTGATCCTATTCAAGCTGAGTCGTGTCGACGAGGCCTTGGAACGGTTCGAAAAGGCCGTGTCGTTGAAGCCGGACGATCCGGCGTTCCTGGAAATGGCCGGAAGATGTTACATCAACAAGGCGGATTTCGCCAAGGCGATTGAATATTTAGAAAAGGCCAAGACGGGTTATAACGATCCGGAACGAACCAAGTTCCTGGATGAATTGATCGCCACGCTGAAGACGCAGATCAAGAAATAGGCCGGGCGGCAGCATGCTTCGTTGATCCGTGTCGTATACGGAGACGCCCGAGAGCTTAAACTTCAGGTTGCTTAAGGAGATCTTTCGATGCCGATCGATAACCCTTTTTTATCAAAGGGTTACATCAAAGCCGGAAGGCTTAAGAATATTTTATAATGACTTGACAAAATCACAGAATAATATTAAAAATAATTTGTAAGTTTGACAAACTTACAAAATGAAATAAAGGCTACAATCCTTATATGAAGAAGGCCAATTCTCAACAAGCCAAAGTTCATAACAGGCTGTTGATTCTCAGGACCATTTATAATAATGCCAGGATCAGCAGGGCTGATATCGCTCGAGTGACCGGCTTAAACCGGGCGACAGTTTCGGATGCCGTGACGGAGCTGATGAAAGATGGGGTTGTCGCTGAGGTGGGTATAGGTTCATCAGTGGCGGGCAAACCTCCTATCCTTCTCAGCATGGTGGATGATGCCCGTTATCTCATAGGTATTGACCTGGCGGAAAGTGAGTTTCGAGGAGCTGTGATTAACCTCAGAGGAAAGATTATCCATCGTCTCAATTTGGCGATTAACGGACGGGACGGCGACGCTGCCCTGGCATCGGTTTATGGTTTGCTTGATAAGCTGATCCCGCTTGCTGAGGGTCCTATTTTGGGCATTGGCATTGGAACGCCGGGGCTGATAAATACTCGACAGAGGGTCGTGCGGAACGCCGTTAATCTCGACTGGCATGACCTCCCTTTGGGAGATTTATTAGACGAACGGTACAAGATGCCCGTTCATATCGCCAACGATAGTCAAGCCGCCGCTCTTGCTGAGTTTACTTTCGGAGATAGCAAGAACATCTCCAATTTGATCGTAATCAATATAGGTCGTGGTACCGGTGCCGGGATTGTCCTTAACCGCCAACTTTACTATGGGGACAGCTTCGGCGCCGGCGAATTCGGTCACGTGGCTATTGTCGAAAACGGCGAACGTTGTCGGTGTGGACATTACGGTTGCCTGGAGACGGTCACCAGCAGCCAAGCCATTGTTAGGAGTGCCCGGGCTATCGCCAAAAACGATCTTCACTCCAAGTTATATCGGCTCGTGGCTTCGCCGGAAGAAATCAACATGGACATTGTGTCTCAGGCGTTCGAGGCCGGCGACGATGCCATACGGACACTCATTACTGAGGTCGGGCGTTATTTGGGTTTTGCTGCGGCCATCCTGGTGGGCATTCTGAATGTTAACCGTATTGTGATAGCTGGTCGTGTCGCTCGTTTTGGTCAGGCGTTGCTTGAACCAATCAAGCAAGAGATCAAGCGACGTTCCCTGCCAGGGCTTGCCGATGAGACCGTTGTAGAAATTACCACTCTGGGACCGGATATTGTGATTTTAGGAGCCGCGGCATTACTTCTGAACCACGAGCTTGGATTGCCATGAGGTGTTTCTTGAAGGAGGTGAAATCGAGAGGAAAAAGTGATAACGGATCAGGTTTAGGGGTGTTTCTGCCGGGCCGCCCGGGAGAAACAGGGTTGTTTTAAAGAGAAACAGGAAACTTAGGAGGAATATAACATGCTAAGAACAAAACGATTCCTATTTATGAGTTGGCTTCTCGTCCTTCTCATGGCTTTTGTCGGCGTGACCAGGATCCAGGCCCAGTCCATCCTCGATGGCAAGCTGACCGGGACCATCACGGACGACAAGGGTGAACCGCTTCCCGGAGCGACCGTGGAGCTGACGAGTCCCGCGTTGATGGGGAAACGGGCTGCCGCCACCTCGGCGAAAGGGACATATGTTTTCCTCAATCTGCCGATCGGGGACTATAAGCTGACAGCCTCCTTATCCAGTTTCAAAACCGTCGTCCAGGATAATCTCGCTGTGACGGCGGGAAGCTCGTTGGTGGTCAACCTGGCCCTGCCGATGGGGGCGATCGAAGAGACGGTGACCGTGACCGGCGCGGCGCCGGTGGTCGATGTCAAAACCTCATCCCTCGACTCCAAGATCAGCAGGGAGATGCTGGACAAGATGCCCACCAGCCGCGATTCGTTCTATGACCTGTCGCTCTCGACGCCGGGCATGTTCGATGTAGGCAAGAACGTCATGGGGAGTCCCACGGCCTACGGCGGTTCCACGCAGGAAAATATCTTTCTGGTGAACGGTGTCGACACCACCAATCCCCGCGGCGCGGCCTGGGGTTCCATGATCAATGTCAACTACAACACCGTCCAGGAGGTCCGCGTCATCTCTTTGGGCAGCAAGGCGGAATACGGCAATTTCTCGGGCGCGGCCATCGATGTCATTACCAAGTCCGGCTCCAACGAATTGCGGGGCTCACTGGGTCTTTACAGCCAGCTCGGCACCCCGAATCCCGGAGCGCCCAAGTCCAGTCAACTGGGCCGCGATTGGCTGTTTCTCCAGCCGGGGGATGACTATAGAGCCTACCCCAAGTCGGAGTTGGAAGCGGCCCTGACGGTCGGCGGCCCGTTCATTTCCAAAAAACTGTGGTTCTACGCAGCCGGAAACATCTTGAACAAGCAGGACAAAGTCCTCAATTGGGACCCCATCACTAAATCCATCGGACGGTATGCCGATGTCAAGATCACCGGCACGCCCATGAAGAACCACTACGGGTGGGTGTCCTATCATTATGAGAACAACCATGCTGAAGGCTTCACCGACGGTTCCGTGAATTGGGACCCCTCCATGGCCTATCAAAGCTTTACGAAAAGCCAATCCGTCTCGTCCCAGTGGCAGTGGTTCCCCGCTTCCACGACCTTCCTTTCGTTGAAGTTCCTTGGGTTCCTCGTCAACGATCGGTCCCAACTGCCCGATGACGCTCCCGACCACGGCGGATACATCAATTGGTGGAAAGCCATCCCCTTTGACATGGGCGTCGGCGGCGCTTTCCCCGGTTTCAGAAGCGAACGGACCAGCCGCACGACCATCCAGGCCGACATTTCGCATTATGCCGAGAACTTCCTGGGCGAGCATGACATCAAGTTCGGCGTGCAATACACCCGCGGCCGCCTCAACGGCACCAGCGGAGGGTTCTTCGGGCAACAGCTCACGAACCCGGAGACCGGGGCAGACCTCGGCTTTTTCGGGACCTACAATACCGCCTATATTTACCCCTGGACCTATAACATCCAGGAGATCAGGGACAATTATGCCTACGGCGACCAAGGCGTCGTCGTGTATGTCGATCGGAGTTTTGAAAAGCCGCATCGCACGCTCCGCATGGCCGATTCCCTGGGTTTCTTCCTGGATGACCAGTGGACCCTGGGCAAACAACTGACCTTCAATCTCGGCGTGCGCTACGACGCCATGACCGCAAAGTTCGGTAAGGGGCAGATGCTGGAGCAGCCGACCACTTCCGCGG
The DNA here is from genome assembly GCA_964607985.1 of uncultured Eubacteriales bacterium. Lineage (GTDB taxonomy): Bacteria > Acidobacteriota > Aminicenantia > Aminicenantales > Saccharicenantaceae > JALHVH01. Next base: position 2,238 of record CAZSMW010000083.1, on the reverse strand, counting down.
GCTTCCGCGATGAACTCAAGGTCCTTCGCGACCGCACGGGTTCGGGCAACCTTTTCAACTTTAAGAACTGGTCGCCCCGCGTGGGTCTGACATACCAGATCGCCAACGACCAGAAAACCGTCCTGCGCGCCAGTTTCGGACGATATTACACGCCGATGGGCGTCGAAAGCTTCGGCTCCGGCGGCCCTGACCTCGATCGGACCTATAGCGAAACGCTGTATTACCTGATCCCCTGGGAAGGGCTTGACCTCAATGGCGACGGCATCCTTTTCGGCGACGACGTCGGCGAGGCCACGCGGAGGATAGCGGGATTAGAACCCATAAACAGCGGCGATTTTATGAACATATTCCGAAGCCGAGACCCTTCCTGGGGCCTGAAGATCCACCCCGGACTGAAAAACCAGCATACCGACCAGTTTACCATCGGCCTGGAACGCGAGATCTTCCGAAACTTCTCCGTAGCCCTCACTTACATCCACCGCAACACCAAGGAAATGATCGTGCAATGGCCCCTGAATCAAGTGACCCAGGAGCCCTGGGAATATGAACGCAAGACTCAGACCATCAACGGCCGGGAAATATCTTTGTACAGCATCGTCCTGAAGGATTATGATGGCAGCGGCGTCATCGACGGCGACGATATCCAGTGGATCGGGGACAACTCGGACCACGAGTGGCGCAACATGCCCGCCATGGACGGCAAGAAAGCCCAGCGCCTCTTCCAGGGCTTTCAGATGACGTTCACCAAACGCTACTCCGACCGCTGGCAGTTGATGGGCTCGCTGCTCTGGAACCACTCCTCCGGCATGGGGGCCCGCAACAAGCGCCAGGACCAGGACTACAACATGGAAGGCATGAACATCTGGAGCGACGCCTGGCTGGCCGGAATGAACCAAACCGTCAATAACATGGAAGGTCCGCTGCCCTTCACCCCAAAATTCGAATTCAAGGTCGGCGGCAACTACACCATCCCAAAGATCGAGGTCGACTTCGGCTTGCGCTTCCGCTTCCATACCGGCCGTCCGTGCTGGATCCTTTCGGAAGTTCAGCAGCTCAATCAGTGGAATTATGATCCGAACGATGCCGACCTTTTGGCTCATGGGGTGGTCCTCGAGGCCAGCGGCGGGATGCCGGGCCAGATCGTGGCCCAGGACCCTCTTAAACCGCTTTACCTTTCGGCCCAGAAGATCCTGGACCTGCGTCTTGAAAAAACCTTCAATCTCGGCAGCGGCAAACTGCACATCATGCTCGACGGCTTCAACATCTTCAATTCCAAGGACGTGACCAACGCTATGGTCAAGAGGGTCGAGATCGCCGGTATCGTGGCCAGGGACGTCGGCCGAGTTGTGGGCCTGGTTGCGCCCCGCTACTTCCGGCTAGGGATTATGTATGAGTTCTAGCCAAAAATTGAATTAGAAATATTGGTTTTCATGGGAAAAAGTCGGCGCATGTCAATTCAACGAGCGTTGATTGGGAGGTGGAATCAAGAGGACGCATTAATAACGGCACGGGCTTAAGGAGGTTTCTGCCGGGGAGTCCGGGAGAAACAGGGTTGTTTTAAAGAGGAACAGGAAACTTAGGAGGAATAAAACATGCTAAGAACAAAACGATTCCTGTTTATAAGTATGTTTCTCATCATTCTTGTCGTCTTTGCCGGCGTGACGAATATCCAGGGCCAATCCATGACGGGAGGGAAAATCACGGGGACGATCACCGACGACAAAGGCGAAGCGCTTCCCGGGGCGAACGTTGAGATTACAAGTCCGGCCATCATGGGAAAACGTTCTACCGTCACTTCGGCGAAGGGAACCTACGTGTTCCTCAACCTGCCTGTGGGAACATACAAGGTCAGCGCGTCCGTGCCCAATTTCAAGACGGTCGTCCAGGAAAATGTCTCTGTATCGGCGGGTATCGTTTTGAACGTCGATCTGAGCCTTCCGCTGGGTGCCATCGAAGAAACGGTGACGGTGACCGCTACGAGCCCGATCGTCGACACCAGAACCTCGACGATCGACTCCAAGCTCGATAGGCAGATGCTGGATAAGCTGCCGGCGAGCCGGGATGCCTTTTACGATCTCTCTCTCACGACGCCGGGGATGTTCGACGCCGGGAGTAGCGCCGGCTGGCTGCCCAGCCCGACGGCCTACGGCGGAGCTACCAACGAGAATATCTTTATGATCAACGGCGTCAACACCACGAACCCCCGTGGCTCCTCTTTTGGATCTCTGGTCAGCGTCA
>CAZSMW010000082.1:0-5209 GCA_964607985.1 uncultured Eubacteriales bacterium | reverse complement strand
AGGTCTTGGCCGCATCGCCATGGCAAGCGACGCAGTCCGTCGGGAATTTCGCCGCCCTGTGGTCGGGGTCCGTGGTGGAATTGTAATCGTTGAGGTGACAGGCGACACAGTCCGAGGACGTCCCTTCGTACTGCCCGCCCGGATGGCATTCGGAGCAGGCGGCCGCGAGGTGCCGGCCCTTGAGGGCGAAGTCCGCGTGACCGACCCTGGCGCCCTGCCAACTCCTCTGGTTCGTATGGCAAGCGACGCAGTCGGTGGGGAAGCCCGCCGAAACGTGGTCCGGTTCCTTGGCGTTCCGGTAATCCTCTTCATGGCAGGACACGCAGGCCGGAAAGACTTTCTTGAAATCTTCGCCGTGGCATTCGGCGCAGTCCAGGGTTTTGTGGACCCCCTCCAGATGGAACCCGGACACCGAAAGGTGGTCCCACTTGTTCGGCGGCACGTTCTTCCAGGCCGTCGGAGTGTGGCAGTCCTCGCAGTGGGAGCCGAGCTTGAGCCTATAGCGGTCATCTTGCCGCCTGTCCCAGTGGCAGGATTCGCAGACCGACGCCGTCCCCTCGAAGACGCCCTTGACGTGGCATTCAGCGCAGGAGACCGTCCGGTGATGACCGACGAGGGGGAAATTGGTCCGGTCGTGGGTCTCGGCTGTCCATTTCCCGACATCGGGGGGGGCGGGTTTTGCCGCGGGTTTCTCCTGCCCCGTTCCCCATCGGCCCCACGCCAAAGCCAGGAAGAAGATGCCGGCGAAGACCGCAGCCCAGGCCGCCGGCACGAAACTCTTCGCTGCCTTCATGGTGTCCTCATTTCCGGAAGACCAACCTGACGAAGAATTGGTGTTCGTTCGCGTTCCGTTGGAGGAAATAGCTGTATTCCGCAGAGAGAGTGACCCTCCGCATCAGAGGGACGAAGACGCTCGCCGAGAGTGTATCGTACCCGTCGAGATGGATGATTTGCGGCTCGGCGCCGGCCGAAGACGCGAACCGGATTCCGTTGTAGGTATCGGCGAAAGACAGATAGCAGGAGAAACGTCCGAAATCCTTGTCCAAGGAGAGATAGAAAGAATCGGACTCCGCGTGCGTCCCGCGGTTGAATGAATAGTCCCCGTAGGCGGAAACGCCGCTCTTCAGGATGTCCGCAGCCGAGGCCCCCATCCGCCAGGTGTGGTTGCTGATCCCCTGGTCCTTCTGCCGGCTCTCCTGGCGCGAGACGTAGATCCGGATGTCTTTCACGGGCTTGACAGCGACCCGGGCACCGTATTGCTCGCTGTAGAAGAACCGTTCGAGGTCCCTGTCCTGGAGCGACGGGTCCTGGGAGCGCTCGAGGACGTAGCTGTGAAAGTCGAGCCCGCGGCCCGAGCTGAAGAACCCCGTCACGTCGGCGTAGCGCGAAAGCTCGAACCTGGCATTGAGGAAAAGGCGGGAGAGCCGGTCCTCACGTTTGACGTCCGGACCGAGTTCGTACTCAAAGTTCCCGAAGACATAAAGGAGTTTCCGGACAGGAAAAAGTCCCTGGGCGTAGATATAGCGGCGTTCGGTCTTTCCGGAGAACCTGAGCTGATTGAAGCTCAAGGAGAACGAAAGCGCCCTCAGCCCGGTGAACCGGGCGAAAACACCGAACTTCTGATAATGCGTATCGAACCTGCTTACATAGATCTGCTGTTCGAACCCTGCGTAACCCCCGACGAGCAGGGCTGATCTCAGCTTGAAGCCGGCGATGCCGCCGAGGAGTTGGCCGATGCCGGCCGTGTCGTAAAGGTTCATTTGTCCGACCGAAAAATACAGGGGGTTTGAAGGCGGGTCAAAGGTCAGTCGAACATTGTAGAGGAGGACCTGGTTCCCGCTGCCCGATGTCATGTTCTGTCGATCTCGGACGTCGAGAAGGAACTTCCAGCTCCGCGAAGGCTGCTTGGCGAGCTCGAACTTGACCCTTGTCCCGATCTGGTTCAGGAACCCCCCGCTCTGTTCAAAGGCGGTGCCGTACCAGTCGAAATAGACCGTGGCCCGGTAGGAATAGGGCGAACCTTGAGGAGCGCTTGCCGAAGCCGTGTCTCCGCTCTGGGCCGATGCTGTCGACCAGAGGCAGACCGCCATGGCCTGCAGGATGATCAGCTTCCGGAGCGTGGTCACGTTCATCGTATCTTCACTTCATCGCCGGGTCCCCGTCAACCCGCCAGCTCTCGAGCCCATGACAGGCGAGGCATTCGTCCTGATCTCCGGGATGGGGCGAAACATGGCAGGCGGAACAGGACGCATCGCGGAGGAGGTAGCACTTACCGGTCGCCCTGGGAAAGGCCGTCCCGCCATAATGGCAACGGTCACAGCCGGCGATCCGGGCATGGGCACCGGCAAGAACGGTCCCGGTTTCCGAATGGTCGAAATCTTTGGGATCAAGAGGCAGCAGACCTGCGTCAGGGCTCTGATGTTCCGCATGGCAGGCTCCACAGCCCTCTCCCTTGTCCTTGTGGAATCCCCGGCCTTCTTTGATCCGGATGGCAATCTCTTGATGACAGGCCAGGCACTTTCCAGGCAAGACATCCCGTTCCGGCGTGTGGCAGGCGGCACAATCCTTGATTCCGGGCTTAGCGGCGTGGGAAGCGCTCAAGGGGCCCGGGGCATCGGAAACATCGGCTTCCTGAGAAAATGCGGGGAACGGAGGGTGGGATGCCGCCCGGACCAATAAGGCGAAAACCATGGAAATCGAAATGAGCGCCAAAAAAACCGCTCTCAACCTCTCTTTTTTTTTCATCTCTACGATCTATATTATACAACTCCTATAAATTATATCAAGAAGCAAGTCGGGGATCAAACCTGCACGGTTCTCTTACGCTTGGTTTGGGTCGCTGAACAGTAAGATGTGATGAGGCCGAAACGGCCTTGGAGGACCGTGATGGGAGGGCATGGGGAAGGACTGCGGCGACCATGCGGAGATCAGCCTGAGACGAGTGTCCGACGAGGGAAGCCGCAGGCCTCCGACGGCCCAAGGCTCCGAGGATGGGTTTCCGGGAGCTCATTAGATTAGCCTGGAGTCTTGGGCCTGCTGCTCTTTAGACAAGACTGTCAAAAGAGTAGATTTGACCCCGACTTGCTTTTTCCCAGGACTCCGGATATCATCCCGGAATCCGAAAGGAGCGCATCCCATGAAACGAAACCGTCTTTATTTCGCGGTCTTCCTGACCGTATTCCTCCTTCTTTCCTTTTCTTATTCCCTGCCCCAGCAAGACAAGGCCGACGCTGCCATGGTCAATCGCATCTGGCTGGAGGGAACGAACCACTCCCGCATCATGGAGACCCTCAGTTACCTGACCGACGTCTTCGGCCCGAGGATCCCGGGCTCACCGGCCTACAACAAAGCCTGTGAGTGGGCCGCGAAGACGTTCACGGAATTCGGCATGGCGAACGCCGCCATCGAGCCGTGCGGAGAGTTCGGCCTTGGCTGGTCGAACGACTATATCTCGGCTCACATGACAGCACCCTCTTATATGCCGATCCTCGCTTTTCCGAGGCCTTGGACAAGCGGCACAAAGGGCAGGATCATCGGCAGTCCGGTATTCGCGTTCATCAGCACCAAGGCCGATATCGATAAGTACCGCGGCAAGCTCAAAGGCGCCATCGTCTTCACCCAGCCCGCGCGGGCGACCCACCCCTCCTTCAAACCGGCCGCCAGCCGCTACACCGAGTCGGACCTCAAGGACCTCCAGGAAACACCCATTCCCGTGAAACCGAAGGACGCGGGCGAAAGCGACAAGTCGGCCGGGCTGAAGTGGGAGGAGGTCGAGGAGCTCTTCCGGACGGAGGAGGTCGGGGTGCTCATCGAGCCTTCGAGCGAGAGCCGCGCGGACTACGGCACGGTCAAGGTCGACGCCTACGGCGGGAACGGCAAGGACCACGTCACTCCAGGCCAAAGCCCGCGCATTATCATGGCGGCCGAACAGTACAATCGCATCTGCCGGATTATGGACCTCAAGGTCCCGGTGACCCTGGAGATCGAGGTCCGGAACACGATCTACGACAAGGACCGGCAGGGCTATAACGTCGTGGCCGAGATCCCGGGCACGGACAAGAACGGCGAGCTTGTGATGCTCGGCGGACATCTTGACTCCTGGACCGGGGGCACGGGAGCCGTTGACGACGCCGCCGGCTGCGCCGTCGTCATGGAGGCGATGCGCATCCTCAAGGTCCTGAACGTCAAGCCGAAACGGACCATCCGGGCCGCGCTCTGGGCAGGCGAAGAAGAGGGCTTTTACGGCTCCCGGGGCTACGTCGCCCGCCACTTCGGCGACACGGACAAGGCTTCCCTCGCCAAGCTTGATTTCGAGGCCGAGGAAAAGAACTGGCGGAATCCGCTCGGCGATTCCACCAAGCTCCTGGCCAAACCCGATTACAACAAGATTTCCGGCTACTTCAACTACGACAACGGGTCGGGACGGATCCGGGGCATCTACATCCAGGAGAACTTCCAGGTGAAGCCGATCTTCGAGGAATGGATGAAACCGCTCAAGGACCTCGGAGTGACGACGATCGCCCTCCAGAACACGGAGGGAACGGACCACCTCCCCTTCGACGGTATCGGGATCCCCGGCTTCCAGTTCGTCCAGGACCCGCTGGACTACTTCCCCAACCTCCACCATACAAGCCAGGACGTTTATGACCATTGCGTGCCGGAGGACCTCATCCAGTCGGCCGTCGTGATGGCCAGTTTCGTTTACCAGACGGCCATGCGGGATGAGACGCTGCCCAGGAAACCCCTCCCGATCCCGGTGGAGTTCGAACGCCCGGCCAAAAAGACAAAATAGCGGTCAGGGCTTAAATCGAGGGAAAGGAGGTTCAAAGTGAAGGACGAGAAAGAACTCAAGAAAATCGTCAAGGAGAAATACGGCGAGATCGCCCGTCAGGCAGACGCGGACGCAGGCTGTTCCTGCGGTTGCTCCTGCGGGGCGCCCGAGGGTCCGGCGGGATACACCGTCATGAACGACGAATACAAGGACATAGAAGGCTACGTTCCTGACGCCGACCTCAACCTCGGCTGCGGCCTCCCGGTCAATTACGCCGGGATCCAGACAGGCGACACCGTGGTCGACCTGGGATCGGGAGCGGGAAACGATGTCTTCATCGCCCGCAAGATCGTGGGCAGATCCGGCCGGGTGATCGGCGTGGACTTCACCCAGGACATGATCGACAAGGCCCGGCGCAACAATGAAAAAATGGGCTAC
>CAZSMW010000081.1:0-6703 GCA_964607985.1 uncultured Eubacteriales bacterium | reverse complement strand
CAATCGCATACTTGCGGTGAAACCCGGTGGCCGCGCAGACCTCGTCCAAGATCCGGGTTTTCGACCTTTTAGAGGCTCGACGGTAGCGCTCAGACATGGAATCCATTAGGGCCCTCCGACTGTGAAGATCCATACTCTGACCTCCTCGACGAGAGAAGGTAGTGTACGAAGACCCCCTTGTCACTGTCCACCCATGGTAAGATTTTTAAATGGCAAGACATATAGGCCAGCGGTAAGACTAGAGACGGCGCGATTCGCGTCCTTGATATCGCCGGCGGCGCCGTTTATAATACTCCGGTCATGAGACCTCATCACCAAATCGGAATCGCTTTATGTCTGTCGGCCGCCCTATTATTCTCTTCTTGCGGCAGCGCCAAAACGCCGCGTGTTATCGTCCTGGGTTTCGACGGCCTGGACCCCACAATCGTTGATACGCTGATCAAACAGGGCAAACTGCCCAACCTTGCCCGGCTGCGCGAGCAGGGCGCCTGGGGAAGGCTGCAATCCATCCAGCCCTCCATCTCGGCGGTGATCTGGACCTCCATCGCCACCGGCACCACCATGGTCAAGCACGGCATCGTCAGCTGGACCTATATCCGGGAAAAGGGAATCAGCGTGCCCTACAACCAGTCGGAAGTCCGCCAGCCACCGGTGTGGGAAATCCTCGACCAGTGGAAAAAGCGTTCGGTGGTCGTCAACTGGTTCAACACCTATCCGCCTGAACCCATTCGCGGGATCATCGTCTCCGACATGGCCCGAAAACTTATCCAGCTGAAAAAACCCTCGCTGCTGCAAGACACGGTCTATCCGCCAAGCACCTTCTCCGTGGTCGAGCGCTTTGCCGACCACGATCTCCCCAGGGTCCTCCGGCAGAACGAACTGCCAAACTACTTCATGCTGGCCAGGCAGCTGGGGATGGACATCAAGAAAACTCCGGTTCTGCCAGATTACGGCACCTACGTGCTTCACGAGAACCTGATCAAACACGTCGCGTGGGATCTCCATGCCACCGAGTCCTGGGACCTCTTTGCCGCCTATTTCCGTTTTCCCGACGTAATCGAACATCTCCTGAACGTTTTCCTTCCGCCCGGCCTTAAGACCCCCGCAAAAGAGCAAATGCGCCGGAACGGGAGTCTCGCTCCGGATTTAGCCATTCGTCTGGAAGAAGAGTACGCCCGCCTTGCGCTGCCCGTGTATGCCTGGGCGGACCGGATTCTGGGGGAGTATATGCAAACCATGGATCCCCGAACCTACCTGATGGTCCTTTCCGACCACGGCTTCGCCTTCACGGCCGAGGGTTTCAACCACCAGCTGCCCGAAGAGAAGGAGCCGGTGGCCGGTTTCTTCGCCCTGACCGGCCCTGGAGTGCGCCGCAATTTTCCCATTCCGGTCATCTCCGTCTATGACGTGGCGCCGACCATCCTCCACCTCTTCCGCTTGCCGCTGGGCAAAGAGATGGACGGTAAGCTGCGACCGGAAATGTTTTCATTTTCCCGGCCCATCAAATACCGCCCCTACTACAAGAAAAGCTTCATCAAAGCCCACCGTCAGGATCTGGACCAAAAGACACTGGAAGAGCTGCGCACCCTCGGCTACATCCGCTGACCGCATAGAACTCGCCGGCCGGACATTCCTTCTCAACGATAATTCGGTGGTCTGCAAGAACCTCCGGGAAACACTTGAGAATTTCATTTTACAGGTGGGACATTGATCGGGATTTGATTTTCCATCTGCGTCGTTGTTCCGAGCGTCATGTCTTCTTTCATGAGAGCTCTCCTCGGTTTCGGGATCGAAAGCGTCCGAATCTCGTTCTCCGGACAGACTCCTCAAAAATTACACCTTAAAGATAGTGAAGGTTTCAGCCCAGCGGAACTGTTTTTCTTCGAAGCGGCCGAAAGAGGATTCGGATGGGCCCTGACAAACCGCGAACGGTCCTCGCCGGCTCGCGGCCGTCCTGAACGCCCAGCTCAAAACGGCGAACGTCACCCTGATCGAGGTCAAGAACCCGGGAATGTCAGATTTTGGTGATGCCTTTAGAACCGGCCTTCGAGAATTTTACGGAATTTCTCGCGGTAGTTCCGGCTGACGTTGACCCGCTGATTGTTCTTGAGGATGATGACGGATTCGCCGTGGAAATAGGGCTGGATTTCCTGGACGGTCTTTCTGACCGCCTCGATTTCATTAATTTGATTAAATGGCAATTTTCTTTACATGCCGTAAATAATCATTCGCCGACTTTCCCCCTCGGCGGCCGGCTCGCGGCCGATATCCCAGAGATGGAAGAGGCAAGTTTTCCCGGCACCGACCCCTGGCATATTTATTGCATAAGGAAATCGGTGAGCAATTTAAATCTACTTAGGAGGATTCATGATGAGTAAACGAATTCTGTTTCTGTTGGTGGGCCTGGTTCTGGCCGGCACCGTGATATTCGGCCAGGTGACCAACGCCCGCATCATCGGCGCCCTTACCGATACCGATGGCAGCGCCCTGCCGGGTGTGGCTATTGAGGCCACCAGCCCCAAGCTCGTCGGCAAGGCCACCACCATCTCCGACGAGAATGGCGTCTTCCGCCTGCTCAACCTGATGCCCGGCTTCTACAAGATCAAGTTCGAACTGGACGGCTTCCAGACGCTGGTGCGGGACAACATCGGCGTGTCTCTGGAGCAAACGATCACCCTGAACGTAACCATGGATCTCGGCAAAATCACTGAGTCGATCGTGGTTACAGGGCATGCGCCGTTGATCGACATCAAGAACACCTCCAAGGACCTGACCATGACCAAAGACACGTTCCGGGCCCTGCCCAAGGGCCGCGATTTCGCCTCGCTGGTGACGGTCCTCCCCGGGGTGGACACCGAGGCCTTCGCCGGCGGCGTGGACCGGGCCGGAGCCTCGGCGCGTCCCGGCGGCATCTCCGTGGACGGCGCCACGGCGTCGGAGAACGTGTTCTTCGTCGACGGCGTGAATACCACGGAGCTCGAGGACGGCACGATGTCGCAGAAGGTCAACTTCGACTTCATCGACGAGGTCCAGGTGAAAGCCGGCGGCTACCAGGCCGAATTCGGCGGCTCCATGGGCGGCGTCATCAACGTGGTGACGCGCTCCGGCGGCAACGAGCTTCATGCCGATGTGATCGGCTATTACAGCAGCAGCGCCCTGAACGGGAAACAGCGCTCTTCTCTTCGCATCAATCCCCTTGACAACCACATCGCCGAATATGTCAACTACCAGGACCTGAACGGCAAAGAGAAGGAAACGATCCTGGAAGGCGGCTTCAGCCTGGGCGGCTACATTTTCAAGGACAAGCTGTGGTTCTTCGGCACGTTCATGCCGGCCCAACGTGACCGCACCCGGCCCGTCACCTTCGTCAGCGACGGCTCAAAGGACCGTTTCAACCGCAAGGACCTCGAGCTGAACTATTCCGCGAAGCTCACCGCTCAGCCGTTCGCGAACCTGCGCGTCTCGGCCGGCTTCCTCAACAACTTCTGGAAATATCGGGGATCGCTCCCGACCAACGACGGCGCCGGAAGCCCCTCCACGCCCTATTCCAAGGTCGGTTTCGATTATCCGAACTGGAGCGCCAGCGCCTCGGCGGATTACACCGTGGGAAACAACCTGATGCTGAGCGCCCGCGGCGGCTTCTTCTTTTCCAACAACAACAATCAACGGCTGCAGCCGACCGAACCCCTGTGGATGTTCCGCCAGACAAACGCCGGATACTCCGAGATCCCCGCGGACCTGGTCCGCCCCCGCAGCTGGATCAACTATTCTCAGACGGCCGACGGCTACGTCACGAAAAAGGACATCCGTGACCGGGCTTCGTTCAACTTCGACGTCAACTACTTCCCCAATTTCGTCGGCGAGCATTCCCTAAAGGCCGGAGTCCAGTGGGTGCGCCTGCATGAGGACGTCGACAACTCCTTCGGCTATCCCTATGTCCGGCTGAACTGGGGCCAGGCCTACACCGACCCGGCCGATCCCACCAAACAATACCAGGGAAAATACGGCTATTACGAGGTCCGCAACGGCAAATCCTCTCCCTTCGGCACGTTCGCCGAGGCCCACAGCACGAGCGTGGCCCTGTACCTGCAGGACTCCTGGACGATCGCCAATAGACTCACCCTCAACTTCGGACTGCGCGCCGAGAGCGAATACGTACCCAGCTTCAGCGACATGCCGCAATACAAGGACAAGAAGGCCATCGATTTCAAGTTCGGGGACAAGCTGGCGCCGCGCCTGGGCTTCGTCTACGACGTGGTCGGAGATTCCAGCCTGAAGGTGTTCGGCTCCTACGGCATGTACTACGACGTGTTCAAGCTCGGCATGGCCATCGGCTCCTACGGCGGCTTCAAGTGGATCTCCGATTACTACACCCTCGACACCTACGACTGGAAACAGATCGGCATCAACGGGAATTACCCCGGCACTTATATCCGCGCCAAGAACGAACGGGAGCCTTCGTTCGACTCCACGGATCCCGACCTGAAGCCCGTGGCCCAGAGCGAAGTCTCCTTCGGGGTCGAAAAGAAGCTCAGGGAGAACCTCTCCACGTCCGTGCGATTCGTCTACAAACACCTGATCCGCGCCCTTGAGGACATCGGCTTCGAAGAACCGGACGGCACCATATACTATACCGCCAACCCGGGCTACGGATGGACGCGCTATCAGAAGGACGGAGGGAGATGGCCCAACGAGTTGTGGCCGTGCCCAAAGGCCAAGCGCGAATACTATGCCGTCAACTTCTCCCTCGACAAGCGCCTCAGCGACAGCTGGATGGGCGGCTTCTCCTTCACCTGGAGCAGCCTGCGCGGCAACTACTCCGGCCTGGCCAGCTCCGACGAAGTGGATATCAACGGCTACGGCCGCACCGATCCTAACGTTGCCCGATTCTGGGACAGCTGGTTCCTGCCCTTTACCCAGGACGGCAAGCCCATCGACGGCCCGCTTGGGACCGACCGGCCCCTCTATTTCAAGGCCTACGGGTCCTACACCTTCCCCTTCGGCCTGACCGTAGGCACAGTGGCCAGCGCCTATACCGGCGTGCCCACATCCATCGAAGTAACCATGGGCGGCATGCAGGGTTTCTATCCGCTCGGGCGGGGGACGGAAAAACGTTCTCCGTTCATCTTTGCCGCGAATCTCTACGCCGAATACCCGATCCGGTTAGGCCGCACCCGTTTGACCCTGAGCCTCAACATCGACAACGTGACCAACAACGGCGCGGCCCAGCGTCTGTACTCGCTTTACAACCAGGACGACCCGGCCCTGACCCAGGATGAGATCCTGGCCCATTTCGATTACCAAGGCATCGTCCAGGACCTCGATCCGCGCTTCCTCAAGGAATACCTGTTCATGAATCCCATCAGCGCCCGTTTCGGCGTCAAGTTCGGATTCTGATCACAAGCTGGGAAGGACGAAAAGAAAGTGAAACAGCCGCAGCGCAACATCCGGGACCTGCAGACATAGGCAAGATGATGATGAGATGCACATCCTCGAGGAGTTTGATAGACTCCCCGGGGATGTGCACAGCTGGTTCATTTCGGAAACGTTCTTAGTGATGAAAAATTCCCATTTTTCACCTGTCTAAAATAAATGCCTCTTCAAGGCCGCCGCGTAACCGTAGCCGTAAAAATACCGCCGCCAACTTGTCTCTGTCGAACAGAACTGATTACTCCCGAGAAAATAATCCAGCAAAGCCTCCCGCAGCCGGGTCAATTCATGGAGGCGGCGGCGATGCCGGGGATCATCGATCGTCAGGACGAGAAGCTCGAGGGCTCGCTCGAACGCCATGCGGCTGTACTCGGAATTGTTCTTATTGCGCCAGTTCAGGGCCCTTTCGACCTCGCTTCCGACATTGGCGAGCTGTTCCATCAACGAAAATTCCCGCCAGCGCCCAGCGGCCAGCTCCCGATGTCGAACACTCAAGGTCGGACCTTTTTGCCGACGACTTGAAGGATTTTCTCTCGTACCGCGGGATCATCGACCCCGCGCGACCGATTGCCCTGCGAAGGGCGAATGTTGATCATGGAATCGATTTCGATCCGATCCGGGCCGTCTAAATCAGGATAAATATTGATCCCCCACAGGAACTCCTGCCGGGAACCTCCCTCCAAGAGAAGAGCCTCTTCGTCGGAATGGAGTTCCCCGTCGACAGCCATGATCTCACGCTCCACATCAACCACAGCTTTCACCATATTGCCGAAACCGGCTTCAGCCATGTGCTTCAGTTCAGCCAGTGACACAATTGTATCAATGATCAACATGCTTCAATCTTAACACACGTCTCAACGTTAAGTTAGGGTCAAATTTACAATCTTAACAAATTCGGGGATTTCGACTTCCCTTTGTTAAGATTGTAGGTTTGACCCTTATTTGTTAAGAAATTATGGCCGGGTTTCAGTTCTGCGCCCGGGCTAAAAGACGATAGGCTCCCGTTTCCCGTAATTTGGCCAGATGACTCTAAGCCACCGGACTCCATATGTTGGATGAAAACGCAGCCGGTTCTACGAGCGCATGAAACTCCTCGTTGATTCTCTTCATTTCTTTATCTTCGAATATTCTTTTATTGATCTTCTCCATGTCTACCAAACCCTCATATTCCCACATCTCAATATACATGCCGGATATCCCACCATAGTCTTGTTTGTAGAGCTTCCACGATTTCACACCGCTAAAAAGCTGTGGATGATCCTTCTTGTATTTG
>CAZSMW010000080.1:0-1687 GCA_964607985.1 uncultured Eubacteriales bacterium | reverse complement strand
CACGCGGCCTCGGCCATTTTTCTTGTTGTTGAATAAGCGCGCGCATCTTCTCTGCGATGATCTCGAGTTTGCTGTACGCGGAAATGGAGAACGGCGTGAGATCAGAATAAGGAGGCACGACTTTGCAGGCTTCGGGCTCGATGAGAACGGGTTTTAAACACCCATCTTGATTCAGCGCTGAGCACCCTGGCCAGGGAAGAAAGAATCCAAAGGATTACATAGTCCTTTTCGACCTGGTCAAACCGTAGGCCCTCTTTCTCGGCCGCTCGATGGAATTCAGTTGATGAGGAGCCCCCACCGTCGGTTGTGTTTCCCTTGGGCAGGCAGGGTGGGATCCAGCCTCGGATACCCTGAAGCCTGTTTTGCCGAAGTGCGAAGGGCTTCCGCATCGCCCAGGCCAAAAGACTCCATAAGGAAACCGAGCCGCTTCACGGCCGCGGAGTTGCCGAGCTTGACCGCGTAATCTCGGAGGCGCGATTCATCGAGCTCTTTCCAATGAGACCGTAGCGCCGCGGCAATGATGCCGATCCCACCGGTGTTCCTCGGCAGATCGAACGCGTCGATGACCGTCTTTTCCCGGTCCGTGATAAAGAACGGCCGTTCGTCGATCCAAGCCTTCTGAATTCCAAAAAACTTCTCCTTCCGGACAGAAACAACCCTGAACGAGAACCCCAGGGCGTGCTTCACCGGCCGGCGGACCGGATGATCGGTCGCGATGAACACCGTTCTCGGCAGTTGTTCCGTCAGTCCATGATGGTTCATGGCTGAGAAAAACGCGATGGCGGCAGGTTTGACGAGCTCCATGGCGATGACAAACTCATGGAGTTGTGGGGACCGTGTATCTCCGGAAGAAAGTGGAATTGCGGTGAACCGTCCCCGCTTCAATCGTTCGATCCACCCCTTCTCCCTCATCCGGTCAAGGACCTGGGGGAGAAAACGCCCCTGCTTCGGACCAAGAATCCGCCTGGCGTCTTCGATGGAGAAAGCAGGGAGGTGGGCAATTTTGAAAAACAGGCGTGACTCGATCCTCCCGAGGGGAATTCTAGTTATATTTTGAGCGTCGCTAATCATCTGCATGGCCTATCTATGGCGCTTAATATATAACATTTCTTCATGCTTGTCAATCACGCCGCACTGTACACTGGCTAGCAGACTTAATCCCCTGGCAAGGGATTTTCAATACAATACTATGCAACTCGAGTGGCTCCCTCCCAAAGGGGCTCTTATGTTAGGACGCTCCAGCAAGTGCGATAGTTCTCATCAAAATCCCATCCTTCTCAAGCTCTCTCCCGGGCACGACCACCCTCAGCGCGCCAAAGGCCCGGCTGACGGCGATGTAACCTGAGAACAGTAACCTTAATTGTCGTTGATTAACGGTTCTCGTTTTAGCGGCAAGCGGGCCCCAAGAGCTTGTCTATTTTCCATCCTCTGCAAGGCTGGGATATTCAGCCACAATCCAAGCTTCGGCCGATCTTCGGAGATTCCCGGCCAGGACGATCATTTCGTTCAGCTCAATTCTTAAGCCAATCGGCCAGACTCATGAGGGTCTCCAATCACCGGCATGTGAGGGGATTTCAATATCGTATCAAGCAAATGGTCGCCCTTGGACAATCGGCTTCGATATTCCTCGAGAGACATGACCAGGGGGTTAATTTCGCGCCGCAGGCTATCCTGAGCCCGCGCGACA
>CAZSMW010000079.1:0-7885 GCA_964607985.1 uncultured Eubacteriales bacterium | reverse complement strand
CTGCCTTTCACATCGATCCCGGCGTAATCATCGTAATTCAGTTCCGGGGCTGAAATCCCCCAGCCGGCGAAGACGAGCCCGCCGGTCCGGTCACCGCTGTCGGTGAAGAGAAGAGGCAGAAATTCCTTCTCCGGTTGGAGCTTAATCTCCTTGAAGGACGGCTCTTTCTGCGGCCCGGCGTCCTCCGGGAGATAGAGCGTTAACTCGGCTTTGTCCACCACGGTATAAGGAGATGGATAAGCCTGGAGGTATCCCTCCTTGGGGCCGATGGGCTTCAGACCCCATTGCCGAAACTTTTCCGCGGCCCACTTGGCGGCCGCGGTGTAGCCTTCATGCCCGGTGAGCCTCCCGGCAAACTCCTTGGAGGCCAGGGTTTTCGTGTAGGCGTAGCCGTCCGCAGGGTTGATGGTCCGGAAAGCTTTTTCCAGGTTCTTGTCGAGCTTCCCGTCGGCCCCAAGGAGCGGGGTGAGAGCGATAACGGCCAGGGTCGTAAACAGAGCGGCCTTCAAACGTTTCATCCATGCCTCCATGATGTGTACCAGATGAAAATCATAGACCCGCCCGGGGGAAATGTAAAGGCGGGAAATTCTTTAGGAATTGCCGCTACTTTTTGGTCTTGCGGACGATCTCCTTCCTGACGGCCTTATGAAGGACTAAGAAGTAATAGACGGCCAAGAGAACGAGGATGAGCCCGCCCCGGGCGACGTTCCCCCGGACGATCGATAGGACCGCGTAGCCCAGAACGCCCAGGAGGACGAAGAGATGAACGATCGCGAAAATGGTGTCGGACATGCGATCCCGGGCGATCGGGGTCCGACCCCGTCGGCCGTTTCTCGGTTATTTACTTTCCAGCCGGGTCACGGAGAGGATCGTAACGGGCTCACGAGGAACATCCTGGTGTCCTCCCTTGGACCCGGTCGCGACTCCGGCGATGACGTCCACGACATCCATCCCCGCGGCGACCTTGCCGAACACGGCGTAGCCGAACTCTTCGGGATTGTTGGACTTGTGGTCCAGGAAGGTGTTGTCGACGAGATTGATGAAGAACTGGCAGGTGGCGCTGTCGATCTCCGGGGTCCTGGCCATGGCGAGAGTGCCCCGCTTGTTCTTCAGCCCGTTCGCGGCCTCGTTCTTGATGGGCGGCTTGGCGGACTTTTCATGCATGTCGGCCGTCATCCCTCCGCCCTGGACCATGAATCCCTTGATGACCCGGTGGAAGATGGTCCCGTCGAAAAATTTCTCATCCGCGTAGGAGAGGAAATTCTTGACCGATATGGGCGCCTTGTCCTGGAAAAGCTCGATGGTGATGTCGCCCTTGTTCGTCTTCAACAGGACCTGCGGGTTGGCGGCCTGGAGCGTCAACGCCGTGACGGCGAAGAAGCCGCAGACGGCGAATGTAATCAATAATGTCTTGGACATCGTGACCTCCTTGAGGATCTTATCCGATAGTCCAAAGTAGCAGAATCAGCCTGCTAAATCAATGGACTCTCTTCCATTTAGGGGTGTCAATAGATTGGACGGGACAGCTCTCGATGGCCGTGATGTCAAGAGGAGGGCATAGGGAAGGGCTTTGCTCCCGCTACGATCAAGAAACGCCTGAGACTCACGTCCTTCTCGGCTCCTCAGGCCCAAGACTCCAGGCTAATCTAATGAGCTGAAGGAAACCCATCCTCGGAGCCTTGGGCCCTCGGAGGCCTTCGGCTGCCCTCGTCGGACACTCATCTCAGGCTGATCTCCGCATGGTCGCTGCAGCCCTTCTCTATGCCCTCCCATCACGGCCATCGAATAACGCTCCAGGAAGATTAACAGTCCAAGCCCCCAGCCTACATCAAATGTAAGAGAACCAATCATAAAACCCGGTTCGGTCGGCGATATTTGCGCTCTTATTTCGTTGGCCTGTTCTTCCATTTTTCGTATTGCTTTTCCCACCAGTTGGACATATCGATGGGACGGCCGTCGATGAAGATGAGCTTGACCTCCGTCCGGGCGTCCAGCGGGTCGCCGGCGGCTAGGAAGAGGTCGGCGTCCTTGCCGGGCTCGAGGCTGCCCAGCCGGTTTTCAACCCCGAAGACCCTGGCCGGGTTGATGGTCAGGGCCCGGACGGCTTCGTCCCGGTCGAGTCCGAAAGCCACGGCCTTGGCGGCGTGGTAGGTCAGGTCCTTGCCGAAGGCCGGGTCGTCGCCCGACGAGAAGAGAATCGTGACTCCCGCCCGGACGAGTTCCGCGACGTTGCGGTAGGGCGCGTCGTAACCGTCCTCGGGCTCTGACGGTCCCTGGTACAGGCTGTCGATGATGACCGGGATGCCTGACTGTTTGATCTTATCGGCGACTTTGAATCCCTGGACGCAGCCTCTGAATATGGCCTTGAGCTTCTGTTCCTTGATGAACTTTATAGCCAGCTCGATGTCCTTGGCCTTTTCGACCGAGATGATCACGGGAAGCGTCCCGTCGAGGACGGGGGAGAGGGCTTCATACTTGGGATTGAACGCGGGCGCGGCAACGGCCGGATTCTCTGCGGCCAGTTTCTTGAGCTGGAGATACCGCCGCGCTTCATTGAGGTAGTCCTTGATCTTGTCCACGATCTTGGAGGTCACATCGTCTCCGGACTCCTTTTGGACGCTCACGCCTTCCTTGGGCGGGCGCGGGGTCATGGGGAAATTGATGAGGGAGGTTGCGGCCTCGTTGACGGCCATCTCGGGAAGAGACCAGCCGTCCATCTTGACCAGGGCTGAGATCCCCGGGAACGTGCCTCCTGAAGGGGCGATAAGCGCCGCGGTCGTGCCGTTGACGCGGCCCGTGCCGAAATGGACCGAGAACGGATTGATGGCCCAGGCGGCCCGGACCTCCGGGTTTTCCTTGCCCATCTCCCGGTGGTCCACCGTGCTGGGAATGGCCCCGATCTCGCTCAAGCCGAAATGGGTGAAAGCGTCGATGAATCCTGGGTAGACGAACATCCCTGTGCCGTCGATGACCTGGGCCCCCGCCGGAGCCTGAACGTCCCGCCCCAAGGCCTTGATCTTTCCGTTCTCGATGAGCAGGCTCCCGTTGGGGATCGTTTCACCGACGACGGGGACGATCGTGGCGTTCCTGATGAAATAGGAGGACCCGGCCTCCTGGCCGGGAAGCCGCGCGACCGATATCGCGAGCGCTATCGATATGAGGAGAATTCGCTTTTTCATGGTCAAACCTCCGCCCCGGTCTTCTTGTCCTTGGGGGTCTTCGCTTCGGCTTCTTTCTTCATTTCCTCTTCGGCCTTTTTCCTCTCCTCGAGATACTTGGCCCGGTCGAAATAAACCGTGCCGTCGACGATCGTCATCTGGCAGACGGTGTAGGGGTCGAGGGGGTGGCGGCTGAAAACGGCCAGGTCGGCGTCCTTGCCGGGCTCGATCGTCCCGA
Source organism: uncultured Eubacteriales bacterium (assembly GCA_964607985.1). Classification (GTDB taxonomy): domain Bacteria; phylum Acidobacteriota; class Aminicenantia; order Aminicenantales; family Saccharicenantaceae; genus JALHVH01. Next base: position 4,489 of record CAZSMW010000079.1, on the reverse strand, counting down.
CCTGTTTGTCGACGCCCAGGATCTTCGCCGGGTTGATGGTCAGGGTCTTGATGGCCTCGGCCTCCGAGAGCCCGCCGAAGCGGACGGTTTTGGCCGCGTCGTTGAAGAGACGGCGCATCCGCTCGGGATCGTCCGAGTTGAGGGCCACGAGGACACCCCGCTTGGCAGCCAGGGCGGCGCCGTGCGGCATCGTGTTGTAGGCTTCCCACTTGTAGGCCCAAAAATCGACGAAAGTCGAGATTCCGACCCCGTTCGCGACGAGTTCGTTGGTGATCCGGTAGCCCTCGAGGGCGTGCTCGAAGCAGGCGAGCTTGACCCCGTACTCCTTACAGAGCCGCATAATGGACAGCATTTCCTCGGATTGATAGGCGTGGCAGCGGACCCAGAGCTTGCCGCTCAAGATGTCCGCGACGCCCTCCAGCCGGTAATCTTTTTTCGGGGGCAGGGGAGCGGGGACCTTTCCCTTGCCTGCCCGGCTCGCCTTGAGTTTCTTTTCATATTCCTGCCAATGCCTTACGTAATCTTTGGCCTGCTCGAACTCCTTCCGGATGGCGGCTTCAACCCCCATCCTCGATTTCGGGTAGCGGGCCTTGCCCACGCCGCTCATGTTGCTCTGCTTGGGGTTCTCGCCGAGCGCCCATTTGCTGGTGAGCGGTGCGCCCTGAAAGATGAGTTCGTCGGCGCTCTTCCCCCAGCGCAGCTTGAGGACGACACCCATTCCCGCGATGGGATTGGCCGAGCCGTGCATGGTATGGACCGTGGTCACGCCCCCCGTCAGCGCATAATAGATCATCATGTCCTCGGGGTTGATGACGTCCCGGACGTCCACCTCGGACGTGATGAGGTCCCCCATCTCGTTGACATCGCCCTCGACGGCGATATGCGCGTGCGAATCGATGATCCCGGGCATGACCCATTGGCCCTTGAGGTCGATCGTTTCCGCGTCGGGAGCGCTAAGATCCTTCCCGACCCGGACGATCTTCCCGGCCTGGACCAGGATGTCGCCACCCTGGACCGTCTCACCGCTCACGGTGATGATGTTGCCGTTCTTCAGGAGCAGGGGCTTGTCGGCGGCGAGGCCGGTCAGAAGGAGCCCCATGACCCAAAATAACGCAATCGCTGTTTTCATGTGTCTTTTCATGATCGTCCTCTTACCCCGGAATCCGTTTGGCCGTGAATTCCGTGGAACCCGACGTGTCCTGAACGATGGTCCCGCGCATGGTATCCCCATCGACCGTTCCGGAAATGTAAAGATCGATCTCCTGGCCGGCGACCGAGAGGGTCATTTCGAACTCGACCTGGTTCGCCGTGACCGAGCCGCCCGTGAAGTCGAAGACGCCGAACGGTGTCACCATCTTTCCGGAGAGGCCGGCTTCTTCTTGAACAAAATCCACAGTCAGATTGGGAACGCCCTGGGCCGTGAGCTCCCATTTGCCGGACACGTTGACGGTGGGCTTTTCGCCTTCCTTGGCTGTGCCTGCTTTCACTTCGAATTTTTTTCCGTCCGCGAAGATATACCGGACCTTGGCGTCCTTGATGAGAAGATCGCCTTCCGCGAGCACGATGTTGGCGATCTTGCCGGGCTCGATCGTTCCCAGGGCCTTGTCAAGCCCGAAGAACGAGGCCGGTGCCGTGGTCAAAGCCGCCAGGGCCTTTTCCTTGGGGAGCCCGGCTTCAATGGCCTTCAGGACGCCCTCGGTGAAGGCCTTCGGGTCGTCCGTGTCGAGCGAGGAGAAGGCGAAGGGGATGCCGGCTTCGGCGAGGCGGACCGGGTTCTTCGGATAGATATCCTTTTCGGCCTTCTCCCGCTCCGCCTTGCCTTTCTGGGAGTAAAGACTCGAGAGCGGGGCTTTGAAGGACACGGTAACCAGGACCCTGGCCTTGGCCTTTTTCAGCTCGGGGATGACGGCCGAGGCCTCGTTCCCCAGGTCGCAGATGAGGGCGTTCATGCCGGACCCGGCCGCGAGGATGAGCGCTCGCCGAATGTCATTCTGGTTGCGGCAGAGGAAGATGACAGGCTTCCTGCCGGCCACATGGTCCGAGAGGAGATCGAGAACGGGGTTGTAGTCAGGCCGGGCGATCCCCTTCATTTCTTTATTCCAGCGGTCCCTGCCTGCATCGTAGAAGACGGAATCCTGCAGGATCTGTTTGAGGTAAGCGTAGAGGCCCATCAAGGAGCTGGGGTAGGCCATGATGCCGGGCGGACTGAACCCGATCCCGAGGCAAACGTCCCTGAGCAGTAAGGACTTGTTCTTGTCGGGATCGCTCAGACAGAAGAACGATGACCGGCCTGTGAGGATGCCCCGGTCGGGCATGACATGGGCGGCGGTGAATCCGTATTTATAGTATTTCTCGAAGACGGATTTACCCAGGCTTACGTAGTCGAAGGCGCGGAGGTCCGGCGTTATGCCCCGATCCTTGTCGTTATAATCGCCCGTATAGGCCTTGGTCATGTCGAACTTCTCCTCGGGCAGCTTGAGGAGCGACTTCCCGAGGCCGTCGATCAGGCCGGGATAGGCCGTGAGCTTGGCCGCATCGATGATCTCGGCGTCCTGAGGAACGGCGATTCCGACGCCGACGGCTTCGATCAATCCGTCGCGGACGACGATCACGGCTTTCTCCAGGACCGCCCCCCCCGGGGTGACGATCCGGCAGTCCTTGACGGCCCAGACCCGGTGCAGAGCGTCATCGGCCCGGAGGCCGGCGGCGAGCGCAACACTTAGGATAAGAAGGCATGCGACATGGGAATGGATATCATGACGGGGCTTCCTCATTAGACCTCCTTGTCAATCAGGTAAGATAATGGACGACTATATATAAAAGGGAGAACAAAGGCAAAACGGAACATGTTCACCTTGAACATACGAAAACATGGCCGTAAAAGTTTCCCCCGTGGCTTCCATGAAGCTCTTGCATTATTCGTACGATTGTCGGAAAATGAAAAAAGGAGAGTATAAACATGTCCAGAACACGTATCTTCGCGGTCATGCTGGCGGTTTTTTCTCTCGCGTCCAGCGCGCCCTTTCTCCGGGCCCAGGGCCATTGGGAGTTCGGGGTCCATTATTCCCGGTGGAGCCTTAACCTCGTCAAGTCCCTGATCGAGGATTCTCTCAACGACACGGTGGCCTCCGACCTCAAGGATAAGATCCTGAAAGACATCCAAGCGGATTATCCGTCGAAAAGAGAAACGGGCTACAGCCAGAAGATTGCATTCGACTCGAGCGGAGATAACTACGGGGCCGAGGTCCGTTTCTATCCGGGCGGCCGGCATGGATCTTTCAGTCTGGGTTTTTCCGTCGAAAAGTCGACCATGAAGGTCAGCCTTCCCGAAGTGACGGCCTCGCTGGAATGGGAGGATGAGATCACCCACTTGACGGGGACGTTCAACGGCAACGCCACTGGCGAATTCCTCCTCAAGCCCCTCTCGTTCCACCTGAGCTTCCGATGGGACATCTTCCCCAGCGCGGGACTTCATCCCTATATCACCCTGGGCGTCGGGGCATCCACGGCCACAGCTATCGATATGGCCACATACAGCTACTCTTACAGCGGAACGTTGAACGGTCCCGGCGACTCCTCCAAGGAGTACTCGGGCTCGGATTCTAAGACCCTGAAGGAGCTCAAGGACGAGCAGGAAGCCAAGGGCGAGGATTTCTCGATTCCCGTAAATTTCGTTCCGTTCGTCCAGCTTAGTCTCGGTTTAAAGGGGCGGCTCACCGACAACATACACCTCCTTCTGGATGCCGGTGTCTGGGACGGGTTCCTCCTCCGGGCCGGCGTCGCCTTCCGTTTCTGAACCCTGCCCGGGCAAGTCCGTCGTTATCCGCCTTTACTTTATTCCGGGAATTCCTTATATAAGAAACTTGGATATCTCCAAAGGAGAGAAAATGCGAAAACTCAAGCCCGCCGTCCTCGTGTTTGCCGCGACTCTCATGGTCCGGTCCTTCCTGCCCGCCGGCCAGAACGTTCCGGACAAGAGGACCGACGAAGAAAAAATCCTCGCGGCGTACCATTCCATCTCAAGCCACGCTCTCCTCGGCACCGTCGAGGAGCTGGCTTCGGACAAGTACGCCGGCCGCCTGACCGGGACCCCCGGATACAACGCCTCCGCGGAATGGCTGGTTTCGCTGTTCAAGAAGTGGGGAATCAAGCCTGCCGGCGATAAAGGGACCTATCTCCAGGCTTTTCCTAATCCCTACACCCTCGTCTTCAAGGGAAATGACGCCTACCTGCGCATCCCCGTGAAGGGCCTGGGGGCCAAGAAAGCCGAAGAGATCAAGAAGTTCTATAAGTACGAAGACGAATATATCCCCGGGGCGACTTCGGGCTCGGGCGAAGTCACGGCCGAGGTCATCTACGTGGGATACGGGATCACGGCGCCCGAGCTGGGGTACGACGAATACCAGGGGCTGGACGTCAAGGGGAAGATCGTCCTTATGGAGAGGGAGGTCCCCGTCTCGCCCGACGAGAAACCCGACCTCTTCAAGAA
>CAZSMW010000078.1:0-12355 GCA_964607985.1 uncultured Eubacteriales bacterium | reverse complement strand
CTGACGACCATGGTCTGGGCCGTCAATCTGTCCCTGATCAAGTTCTCCTTGCGCGAGTTCACCCCTCACGGATTCAACGGGGTCCGGCTGGCCCTGTCCGCGGCGATCTTTGTCGTCGTCCTGGCCTTCAGCCGCGGCGGCTTTTCCCTCGGGAGGGGTGATTTCCTGAAGATCGCGACGCTGGGACTCCTCGGAACGACGATCTACCAGCTTCTCTTTATCCAAGGGATCAGCCGGATCCAGGCGACGACGACCTCCATGTTCATGCCCATGACCCCGGTCTTCATCGCGGTCCTCAGCTCCGTTTTCAAGCTCGAGCGCATCCATTGGGCTGCCTGGATGGGCATCGCTGTCTCCTTCCTGGGCGTCTATCTCCTCGTCACCGGCCAGAACAGTCATCTTGGCCTCAGCTGGGAGTCCGTCAAGGGCGACGTCTTCCTCCTCTTGGCCAACCTGGACTGGGCCATTTACACTGTCCTCTCCAAGCCGCTCCTGGAAAGGATCCCTCCCCTAAAGCTTGCCGGATTATCGGCCATCATCGGCACGGCGTTCTACCTGCCCCTTGCCGCATCCGACATTGGAAGGATTCCTTGGACCTCCATCAGCGCCGGCGCTTGGGCATCGCTCCTCTATTCCGCCGTCCTGGCGATCGTGATCGGCTTCATCGTCTATAGCAGCTCCGTCCGGAAGGTCGGGAACACCAAGACGGGAATCTACAGCAACCTCAATCCCGTCTTCGCCGTGATCTTCGCCTGGTTCTTCCTTTCCGAGAGGATCACGGCCCTCGAGGCCGGCGGCGGGTTCGTCATTTTTCTCGGGGTATACCTGACGAGGTCGGGGTATAAATATTTTCTCAAGAAACCCGAGGGACCCGGCTCCGCCGGAGAGTGACCTGGGAAGAAAGAATCCTATCGGCAATTTTGGAGTGAGCCCGGCGCGTTGAAATTTTCTCTTAAAGAATATATAAAGGAATAGGGAACCCCATGATGATCGTCGAAATCTTCAAATCGCTCAGGCCGCAGCAATGGATCAAAAACTTCTTCATCTTCGCCCCCGTCATCTTTTCCAGGAGCCATCTCAACCCGCCGCTGGTCTTGAAGACCGCGGCGGCCTTCACGGCCTTCTGCTTAATCGCGAGCGCCCAATACATCTTTAATGATATCCGAGACTTGGAAGAGGACAGGCTCCATCCCGTCAAGTCGAAGAGGCCGCTGGCCTCGGGGAGGCTCAAGACCGGCCCCGCCGTCCTGTCCTGCGTCCTTTTTGCCGTTCTTGGGCTGGCCGTGGCCGCGACCCTCAACCGCGGCTTCCTCATCATCTCCGCGGCCTACCTCGTCCTCCAGGTCCTTTACTCACTCCGGCTCAAGCACGTTGTCATCCTGGACGTTTTCGTGGTGGCGGCCGGATTCGTTATCCGGGTCGTGGCCGGAGGCCTGGCGATCATGGTTGAAACTTCCTCGTGGCTCCTCATTTGTACGATGCTGCTCGCCCTTTTTCTGGCCATGGGGAAGAGGCGCCACGAGATCGTCCTCCTGGAAGGAGATGCCGCGAACCACCGCCCCATCCTCAAGAAGTATAACACCGCCTTCCTCGACCAGATGATCTCGGTGGTGACGGCCTCGACTCTCATCGCGTATTGCCTGTATACGATCTCAGAGGAGACGGTGGCCAAGTTCGGCACCCGGAAGCTCATCTACACGGTCCCCTTCGTCCTTTACGGGATCTTCCGCTATCTTTATCTCATCCACCTCAAAGCCGGAGGCGGCTCTCCCGAATCCCTGATCGTCAAGGATAAACCCCTCCTCCTCGACCTCTTCCTCTGGATTGCCGCGTCGGTCCTGATCCTCGGCTTGAGGTGATCCCATGGGCCGAGTCCGAGTCGCCGTCCTGAAGACCTCGCCGGAGACGGTCCTCGACGATATCCGGACCCTGATGGGCTTGGCCGATTACCAGAGCTTCCTCCCCAAGGACCGGGACACCCTGATCAAGCTCAATCTCTCCTGGACCAAATACTTCCCGTCCTGTTCGAGCCAGCCCTGGCAGGTCGAGGGCGTCGTCCGGACGCTCCTCGAGGACGGATACTCCCGGGAGAAGCTTTTTCCCGTTGAGAACAAGACCGTCGTCACCAATCCGATGAAAGGGGCGCGGAACAACAAATGGCTGCCCATCCTCGAGAAATACGGGCTGGAATTCGTCCCGCTTCCCGACGTCGAGTGGATCGTTTACCCGTTCAAGAGCCCGCTCCTCAAGCTCAACGAGATCTTTCCTGAAGGCATCCTGATCCCGAAGATGTACGTCGGAACGAACATCCTCCATCTGCCCACGGTTAAGACGCACGGCCATTCGACAACCACGGGCGCGGTGAAGAACGCTTTCGGCGGCCTGCTCAAAGAAGTCCGCCATTATGCCCACAAATACATCCACGAGGTCCTGGTTGACCTCCTTTACATGCAGAGGGAACTGCACCCGGGGCTTTTTGCTGTCATGGACGGGACAGTCTGCGGGAACGGCGCCGGCCCGCGGACCATGCTGCCGGAGATCAAGAATATCATTCTGGCGAGCGGCGATTCGTTGGCCATCGACGCCGTTGCCGCCAAGATCATGGGCTTCGAGCCCATGGACATCCCCTACATCCGGATGGCCCACGAACGCGGGCTGGGTGTCGGCGACCTTCGTGAGGTCGAGATCGCCGGCGAGGACATCGCGGAGTTGAACTTCGGGTTCAAGACCCGGCGGAGCTTCGTCATCTGGGGCGACCAGATGATCCGCAAGGGGTTCCTGCGGCCGTTCGAACGGCTTCTCCTCCATTCGCCGCTGGTCTTCTGGGCGCCCTTCGCGTCCAACGTCTACCACGACCTGATGTGGTATCCGACGATCGGCAGAAAACGTATCCGCCGCTTCATGAAGACGGAATGGGGCGCCCTCTGGAAAAAATATTGAGGGGATCGCCGAGAAGGACGAAAGGGACATCCCTCGATGGCCGTGATGTCAAAAGGAGGGCATGGAGAAGGGCTTTGCTCCCGGCTCCGATCCAGATCGCCTGAGACTCGCGTCCTTCTCGGCTCCTCAGGCCCAAGACTCCAGGCTAATCTAATAAGCTGAAGGAAACCCATCCTCGGAGCCTTGGGCCGTCGGAGGCCTGCGGCTTCCCTCGTCCGACACTCGTCTCAGGCTGATCTCCGCATGGTCGCTGCAGCCCTTCCCAACGCCCTCCCATCACGGCCCCCCAAGGCCGTTTCGGCCTCATTCCATTTTGCTGTTCAGTTACCCGCAACAAACGTAAGAGAACCTCAATTGAAGAATAATCCATCCCGTCCAACGCTCCCCACCCACACCAAACGTAAGAGAACCAGAATTGTTTTCAAAGTGTTGGAACGCTGATTTATCCCAGCTTATTTGATCCCGAGGGCTTTATGGAGTTGGACGGAGATGCGGAGGTTTTCGAGCCCTTCCTTGAGGCCTGCGGACAGGATCTCCATGGCCTTGGCCGCACTGCGGCGGTGGTTGGACTCGGGCTGGAGGAAAACGGGCGTTAACGGCGGAAATTCCTTCCGGACCCTCCGGACGATGTTGAGGCTCAGTTCCCGGCTCACGACGAGTTTCGCTTCCCTGGCCGTTTTCAGGAATCGCGGCTGAACAACATATTTCGGGGGCTTGGGGGAAACCGTATACCAGTCGACGGCGAGGATGCGATCGACCGTTCCGTTGGTTTCGGCCTGGACCTTAAGCCCTTCTTTCTTGAGATCCCGGACAAGTCCGGAGATGTCTTGGAGGAGGGGTTCGCCGCCCGTCAGGCAGACCCAGGCCGCGGGGAAATCGGCGCGCAGGCGCCGGACCTCAGCCAGGACCTCCTCCCGCGTCCTTTCTTTTCCGCCCGTCCAAGCATATTTCGTGTCGCAAAACGCGCAGCGAAGGTTGCAGCCGGCCAGGCGGATGAAAACGGTTGACTCTCCCTGGCGAAGTCCTTCGCCCTGGACGGAGGCGAAGACCTCAGCGATCTTCAGAGTAGGTCGCGGAAGCATCCTCGGATTCCCAGACGGTCACGGCCTTGACGGGATAGAGTTTCTTGAGTTCGGCGTAGAGATGTCGCGACAGGTTCTCAGCGGACGGATTGAAAGGGTAGACATCGTTGAGGAGCGTGTGGTCCGGAAGGACTTCGGTCAGCCGTTTCTTGATGTCCGCGAAATCGATGCCGATTCCCACCTTGTCGAGCTCGGCGACTTCGATCTCGACCTCGACCTGGAACGTGTGCCCGTGGACGTTCTCGCACTTGCCTTTGTATCCGCGGAGGTAATGGGCAGCCTGGAACTTGTCCCTGACCTTCAATGTCCAGCTCATAGTTTCGCTTCCTTTCTCAGCCTGCGATAAGCGGGTCTTCCCATCCGGCATCCCGCCAGGCCTTCTTCCGCAGGAGGCAGGAGGAACAGGCGCCGCAGGGGGCCTCTCCGCCGGAGTAGCAGGACACGGAATAGGAATAATCGGCGCCGAGGGCGAGTCCCTTCCGGATGATGGCGGACTTTTCGAGGCCGACGAAGGGCGCGCGGATGCGCATCGCCGGGGCCCCGAACGCGGCCTTCGTTCCGGAGTTTATGGCCTTCTCCATGGCCCGGACGAACTCGCGCCGGGTGTCCGGGTAGTTTGGAGAGTCGATGATGTTGAAGCCGCAGACGAGGTCGGTGACGCCCCGGGCCTCGGCCCAGGCCGCGGCGAGCGCCAGGAGGATGCCGTTCCGGAACGGGACATAGGTCAATGGAGTCCCGGCCTTGAGATCCCGGAGGTTCCTGCGCTTGGGAACGGGGATCGCCGCGTCCGTCAGGGCGGAGCCCCCGACCTGGGTAAGGTCGATCTTGAGGATGGCGTGGGGAAGGCTGAGTTTCCGGGCCAGTCGCTTGGCCATCCGGACCTCGACGGAGTGCCTTTGACCATAATCGAACGTGAGTGCGAAGACCTTGGCATACCCTGCAAGCGCCCAGTAAATGGCCGTCGTGGAATCGATGCCTCCGGAAAAAAGAACAACGCAGGATTTCATGCTTTCACCCCTTCGATCATAAAGCAGAATTAAGTAGGGGTCAAACCCCTACTGGAGCCCGGCTTGACACCCCCATACCCCGGTGGTAATGTTTTGATTTCGGGCGAGGAAAATGTCTGAGTTATTTACGCTTCTGGATAAAGTGAAAAAAGGCGGAGAGTTCATCCTCCGGGACGATCAGTATGGATTCAACGATACCCTGGACGCGGTCAGGACTGCCCGCGCCCGCAGCACCCGCTTCGACCTCCTGGACACAGGGCTGTTCAGCGTCCTGGAGCTGGAGTGGCTCTGCGAGACGGGCGCCCATTTTTATGGCTCCGACGACGCCGGCCGCGAGAGTTCCGATCTCGTCCGAGTCCTCAAGGCGTGCGGCCGAGGCCGATCATCCGCGGCGTTCCTCGTCAACGGGGCTCTCGAGGAGAGCGGCAACATGGGGCCGTTGCCCCCGGCGGCACCCGCGGAACTCGGCCGCGAAGGGTTCATCCTCCACGTTTCGAACCGAGAACACGTCCGGGACGTCCTCCGGTTGTCGGAGCTCGCCGAGGAGGCCCATAAAGGCGGCGGCTTCCTGGTCTATTATCATCACGGGGCCGCGGACCCTGGGCTCGTCGAGTTGGCCTCGCGCGGCGCGAAGATCCACCTGTCGGACAAGCACCTCCAGGAAAGTGACCTCGAGCTCTTGATCGCCGTCCTCAAAGCCTCGCGTTCGGGAAGGTCGAAGCTCGTCCTTTACATCGAGAAAGGCATGCCCGTCCATTTCCTTAAAAAGCTCTTTAACGCGGGCGCGACCGTGCTTTTCAAGACGCCCCCGCACGACCGCGATTCGCTTATGGGGGAATTGGAAAGAAAGGCCCGCAGGAGGCCGCTCCGCCCCGGAACGTATTATCTCCATGCGACCTTCCTCATCTGATCCCGTCGCGCGCCCGATCCAAAAATTCTTTTCCCACGAAAAGGAGTTCGTAGATAAACCGCCACGGATTGGATATAATAAACTGTTCGCGAGCGAGAAACATGATTCAAGATAATAAAGCCGTCGAGGACGGAGCCGCCCGGGCCCTTCAGAAGATCAAGGAGGCCGAAGACCAGGCCGCCGCCCTCGTCCGAGAGGCCAAGGAGACTGAAGGCCCGCGGCTCGTTCAGGCCGCCCATGAAGAATCCCGAAAGGTCAGGGACGATCTCCTCGAGCGGGCCCGGGGGGAAGCCGAAGCCTTGACCCGGACCTTGATCGAAAAGGCACTGCGCGACGCTGAAGGGGTCCGAAAGCGGACGGGTGAGGAGATCGCCCGAATGCGGGTCCAGGCCGGGCCGCTGATGGACCGGGCCGTTGAAGAAGCGGAGCGTCGGCTGGCGGCGGTCCTTGCTGGAGGCTCCGTTTAAGCCGTGGCCGTCGCGCTTATCGAAAAGGTCCACGTCTTCACCCACCAGAGCCTGAAGACGGAACTCCTGTCCTCTCTCCAGGAGGCGGGTGTCGTCCACCTCGATGAGGTGACGCTCGGAGGCTTCGGGTCCCGGTCTTGCCCGGCCGACCTCTCGGACGTCGATCGCACCCTCTCCAGGCTCAAGCACGCCCTCGATGTTTTTGCCGATTGGGACGAAACCGGCGGATTAAAGAGGCTCCTCCGGCCGAAACCCGCCCTGTCCATGAAGTCGCGAGAGTGCGTTCTGGAATTTGATCACGGCCGTATCCTCGATGAATTGGAGAGGCTTGAATCCGTGAAAAGTGAGCGGCAGGCGGAGGCGCGGCTCTTGGACAAGGAAGCGGAATTCCTCGGGCCTCTCCGCGCCCTGCGCTTCCCCATCGAGGCCCTTCGCGGCACGCTCACGACCGAGGTCAGACTGGCGGTCCTCCTCTCGTCGGAAGTGGAGAAGCTTTCGGCGTCGGCCCGGGAACGGCCCATCTGGTTCGAGACCGTCGCCCGCGACAGGAGGCTCGCCCATGTTCTTCTGGCCTTTCCGCGGGACATCGGTGAGGAGATCGAGCCTATGTTGAAGGAGCTCAATGTCGCGCCCGTTTCCCTGGACGCCCAGCTCGAGAAGGCCTGCCCCGGGGACAAGGTCGGGGACATCCTGGACAGGAACAACGAGGAGCGCGCCCGCATAAGCGCGGCCATCGCCGCTCTTGAAGACAAGATGAAGGCCCTGGCCGTCCACAAAACGGCCCTGATGTCCGTCTACGACATTCTGCTGAACGAGCGGGAGAAAACCCTGGCCGCGGGCCTCCTCGGCGAAACGGAGAAGGTTGTCTGCCTCGAAGGCTGGGTCCGGGCCGCGGACAAGAAGCGCCTCGCCTCGCGGGTCGCTTCGGTCGCCGAAGCCGCCCACGTCTATTTCCGCGAGCCCCTTCCTGAAGAGGAACCGCCGGTTTATCTCGAAAACCCAGCGATCGCGAAGCCCTTCGAGATCATCACCGGCCTCTACGGCCTGCCCGAACGCGGTCACCTCGATCCCACGGTCCCCCTCGCGCCGTTCTTCTTCCTTTTTGTGGGACTCTGCGTCAGCGAAGGCGGTTACGGCTTTCTTGTCACCGTGCTGAGCCTCCTCTATCTGAAGTTCGGGCGGCCGTCGAAAGGCGCCCGGTTGTTCGCCAAGCTCGCCCTCTACCTCGGCCTGTCCAACATCGTCCTGGGGACGTTCTTCGGAAGCTGGTTCGGGTTCCCGATCCGCTCGCTCCTCCTCATCGACGCGTTGAAAGACCCGATTCCCTTCCTCGGTCTGTCGCTTCTCCTGGGCTTCATCCAGGTCTGGTTTGGAACGCTCCTGAGCATGATCAACGCGATCAGGAACAAAGCTTACGCGGAATCCGTCGTCAAGGGCGGCTGGCTTCTTTTGCTGCCGACCCTTGTCCTATATTTCGTCCTTAAGAGTCCGGTCGCGGGGGTCCTGGCCATCGCCGGCGCCTGCGGCATCGTCTTCTTTGCCAATCCCAGCCGAAACCCGTTCGCCCGTTTCTTCGGAGGCCTCTACAGCCTTTACGGCATTTCCGGGTACCTCTCCGATACGTTGTCCTATTCCCGCATCCTGGCCCTCGGCCTGTCCACCGGGGTCATCGGCATGGTCGTCAACAACCTGACCCAGACGGCGTTCAAGATCCCGGTCGCGGGCTGGGTCTTAGCCCCGCTCATTTTCGTCGGCGGCCACCTGTTCAACCTCGGAATCGGTTTTCTGGGAGGCTTCGTCCATTCCATGCGCCTTCAGTTCGTCGAGTTCTTCACCAAGTTCTACAAGGGAGGCGGGAAGCCCTTCAAGGCCTTCCGGCTTGAGAATAAATATATGGAGTTCACATAAGGAGGTCACGCGAAGATGACTATAGGATTGTTACTGGCAATTTCGGGCGCGGCCCTGGCCGTGATCCTGGCCGGAATCGGTTCCGCCATCGGCGTCGGCCTGGCGGGACAGGCCGCCAGCGGGGTCATGAGCGAGGACCCGAGCAAGTTCGGAGGCATCCTTCTGCTCGTCGCGCTTCCCGGGACGCAGGGCATTTACGGGTTTCTGAGCGGGTTCCTGGTCATCCTCAAGCTGGGGCTGATCTCCGGGACCGTCCTCCAACCCACGGTGAACCAGGGCTGGGCGATCTTGTTCGCATGCATGCCCGTGGCGTGGGCGGGGTTCATCTCCGCCATCCACCAGGGGAAGGTGTGCACCGCGGGCGTTTACATGGTCGCCAAGCAGCCGAAGGAAGCGGTGAAACCGCTGGTCATGGGCGCGCTGGTCGAGACGTACGCCGTCCTCGGACTCTTGGCCACGGTCCTGCTCTTGAACGGCATCAAGCTTCCGTAGATAGATCGATGAGCCTGGAAAAGATCGTCGATAAGATCCTGGACGACGCCCGGGCCGAGGTGGACCTGGCGAGAGTTGAAAGCCTCCGAAAGGCCGAATACATCCGGGAGGAGGCGAAGCGTCAGGCCGAAGAGCTGGCCGGGGCCCTGCTCCGAGAGGCCGAGCGCGAGGCGCGCCTCGAGGCCGGGCGGATCGTCACCCAAGCCCGCCTCGAGGGGAGGATCGAGCTCCTGACCGCGAAGAAGCGTTTGATCAACGAGGTCTTGGAAAAGGCCCTGGCTGGGGCGCCGGTCCGGGACCGTTCCCTGACGCGGATGGTCATCCTGAAGGACGGAGAAAGGGAAGAACCCTTCGACCGGGCGATGCTCCTGGACGAAGTTCGGCCGGGACTGGAGAGCCTGATCGCCGACATCTTGAAGATATGAAACGACATTCCGCACTCGATTACGCATACGCCATCGGCCGGGTCCGGGCCCTCGAGAATTTCCTCGTCGGCCGGACGGTATTCCTGGAGGCCGCCGGGGCTGCGGATCTTTCATCCGCCCTTCGGACGCTCGGCGAGGCCGGGCGTTTTTCCGAGGACTTCCCTGACATCCGGACGTCCGCCCAGCTGGACCGGGCGATCGAGAAGGAAGAGGCCAAGCTTTCGTCGTTCCTTTCGGAGGTCCTCCTCGATAAGCCCATCCTGGATGTTTTCCTGCGGGATTCGGATCCCCAGGGAGCCTTGGGCCTTGGGCACGAACTCGGCTGCGCGTTCATCATGGATTACCTCAGGCGCAGGATCGATCTCGGCAATATCAAGATTTTCCTTCGGGCCAGGCACCTCGAATTGCCGGAGGAAAGGTTCCGGGCCGTCGTGCTGCGGGGAGGTTTTCTTGAGGAACGGATGTTCCTCGACAAATACGCTCTCCCTTTCTCCGAACTCGGGGCCGGACTATCATCGACACCCTATGCCGGCCTTTGGGAAAGCTCGGTCCGGGCGCTCACGGAGAGAGAGACGTTCATCGACCTCGAGAGAGGGTCCGAAGATTTCCTGATGGCCCATTTGAGACGGGCGAGGTACATGGTCTTCGGCCCGGAGCCGGTCTATGCCTATGGGCTGGCGAAGAAAAGGGAACTTCTCCTCGTCCGGATGGTTGTCTCCGGGAAGATCTATGAGCTCCCGGCAGCGGTCCTCAAGGAAAGGATCAGTGAGACCTATGTCTGAGGGGATGAAGGTCGCGATCGTCGGCCAGGCCGGACTCTGCTTCGGTTTCAGGGCCCTGGGCTTGAAGGTGTTCTCGCCGGAGTCGATCGATGAGGCCCGGGCGGTCATGGCCGACCTTGAAAAAGAGGATTACGCCCTCTGCTTCCTCCACGAAAGTTACTTCGGGCCATTGAAGGAGGAACGCGAAACGATCGGAAAGAAATTCCGTCCCGTGATCGTGGGTTTTTCGGATTACAGGAAGATATCGGACCACCTCGAAGTCCGGCTGAAAGAAATGGCCGTCCGGGCCACGGGCTCGGACTCTCTGGTGAAACGGAAGGGAAAGATATGAGACAAGGTAAGATCGTTCGCGTGGCCGGTCCCCTCGTGGTCGCCTCGGATTGTCTTGGGGCCAAGATGTACGACATGGTAAAGATCGGAGAGCTCGGCTTGATCGGAGAGATCATCGAGCTCAAGGAGGACCGGGCCTACATCCAGGTCTACGAAGACACGACGGGCATAGGGCCGGGCGAGCCGGTCTTCCTCACGGGCAAACCCTTGAGCGTCGAGCTCGGGCCGGGGCTCCTCGGCTCCATCTACGACGGGATCCAGCGGCCGTTGGACGTCATCCGGGTCAAGGAAGGGGACTTCGTCGGCCGCGGCATCGAGATGCCCAGCCTGAGCCGGGAGAAGATTTGGGACTTCAAGCCGCAGTGCCGGGCGGGCGAGACGGTCGAGGAAGGCGACGTCCTGGGCGAGGTCCAGGAGACGCCGCTTATCGTCCACCGGGTCCTGGTCCCGGTAGGGTGCGCGGGCTCGGTGACCGAGGTTCGGTCCGGAAGCCTGGGCGTCGCCGAGATCGTAGCTCGGATCGAAACGAAGGACGGAACGCGCGATGTCCCCATGTTCCAGACCTGGTCGGTCCGCCGGCAAAGGAAAGTGGCCGAGCGGCTGATGCCCGATGAGCCTCTGGTTACGGGACAGCGGGTCATCGACACGCTTTTTCCGTTGGCCAAGGGCGGGACCGCCTGCGTTCCCGGCCCCTTCGGCAGCGGCAAGACCGTCGTCCAGCACCAGCTGGCCAAGTGGTCGGATGCCCAGATCATCGTCTTCGTGGCCTGCGGCGAGCGCGGCAACGAGGTTGCCGACCTTCTCCTGAGCTTTCCCGAGCTCAAGGACCCGCGGACGGGACGGCCGCTCCTCGAACGGACCGTCATCATCGCCAATACCTCCAACATGCCCGTGGCCGCGCGCGAGGCCTCGATATATACCGGCATGACCATCGCCGAGTACTTCCGTGACATGGGCTATTCCGTGGCCCTCATGGCCGATTCTTCCAGCCGCTGGGCCGAGGCCCTGCGCGAGATCTCCGGCCGCATGGAAGAGATGCCCGGCGAAGAGGGCTACCCGGCCTACCTCGCCAGCCGCATCGCCGAATTCTACGAGCGGGCCGGCAAGGTCGTTTGCCTGGGTAAGGACAAAAGGCCGGGTGCGCTGAGCGTCATCGGGGCCGTCAGCCCGCCGGGCGGCGACCTTTCGGACCCCGTCGTCCAGGCGACGCTCAAGGTGGTCAAGGTCTTTTGGGCCCTTGACGACAGACTGGCCAATTCCCGTCACTTCCCGGCCATCAACTGGCTCCTCAGCTATTCGCTCTACAGGGAGAATGTCAAGAAGTACCTGGGCGGCCGGGTCGCCGGGGACTTCGTCGACCTGAGCCAGGAGGCCATGCATCTCCTCGAGCTCGAGTCGGAGCTCCTTGAGATCTCGCGCCTCGTCGGCGTGGAATCGCTCTCCGCCAAGGAGCGGCTCATCCTCGAATCCGCCCGCTCCATCCGGGAGGACTTCCTCCACCAGAACGCCTTCCATCCGCAGGATACCTACACTTCGCTCAGAAAGCAGTATAAGATGCTCCGGACCATCCTCCAGTTTCACCGATCGGCGCTCAAAGCCATCGAAGAGGGCGCCGAGCTGGAGAACGTCCTGGCTCGCGACGTCCGGGGAGATATCGCCAAGATGAAGTTCCTGCCCGAAGAGAATTGAGAGGTCCCATGCGCAAGGAATACCAGACCGTATCCAACATCGTCGGCCCGCTTGTCATAGTAGAAAAGGTCGCGGACGTCAAGTTCGGCGAGCTTGTCGAGATCGAGACCGCCGGCGGCCATCGGCGCCGCGGCCAGGTCCTCGATATCTCGACCGAGCGGGCCGTGGTCCAGGTCTTCGAAGGCACCGTCGGACTGGACATCGAAGGCTCGCGCGTCCGGTTCCTGGGGCGGTCGCAGCAATTGGGCGTTTCCGAAGATATCGTCGGCCGCATCTTCGACGGCTCGGGGAAGCCCAAGGACAAGGGCCCGCAGATTATCGCC
>CAZSMW010000077.1:0-2235 GCA_964607985.1 uncultured Eubacteriales bacterium | reverse complement strand
CGGGACGTACCGGACCGTCTGCGCCCCGGCCGTGCTCACGACGAGCGTCATCATTGCCAAAACGAAAATCGAAAGGTCCCGCCGAACCTGGGTATCTCGCATGCTCCCCTCCTTCTTCCGGTTTCAGGAAAAGTCTTCCTCATTTTATCCCAAGTGCCGGGTCAGTCAAGGAATACGGCGATGAAGGCCGCCCCGAAGCCCCCCGTAGCGGAGGAGGGAACCGCCGTTCACGGCGGGGGGAACCGCCGGGACTGGTTCCCCCGGGTCGGGGGGAGAGGGACGGCCTTTATCGCCGCGCTCTGAGTCCTTCGAAGGCGATCCCTAATTGGATGCCATCACAGATTCCTTCTTGCGCTTGGCGCCCACCTTCTCGGTGACGACGTAGAAGGCCGGGACGACGACCAGGCTCAGGACCGTGGATAGGACGAGGCCGCCGATGACCGCGATGGCCATGGGCCTCCGGATCTCCGAACCCGACCCGAGTCCAAGCGAGGGCGGGATGGCCGCCATGAGAGTGGCGACGGCCGTCATGAGGATGGGCCTCAGCCGGATGGGCCCGGCTTTCTCCATGCATTCTCTGGGGCTCAGACCCTTGGCCTTGAAGGCGTTGGCGTAGTCCACAAGGATGATCGAGTTCTTCTTGACGATCCCCATCAGGAGCAGCAGCCCGATCATGCTGAAGATGTTCAAGCTCTGCTTGGTGATCAGAAGGGCGAAGGCCGCGCCGGCGATAGACAAGGGCAGGATGGTGATGATCGTGATCGGGTCCTTGAAGGAATTGAACTGGGAGGCCAGGATCATGTAGGCGATGGCGATGCCCAGGAACATGGCGAAGACGAGGCTGCTCATCGATTCCCGGAACGCGACGCTGGCCCCGCCCAGGACGACCCGGTAACCGACCGGGATGTCCCTGCCCAGGGTCTCGACATATTTGATCGCTTCGTTCTGGGCGTGGCCCGGCGCCACGTTGGCGTAGATCGTGATGGCCCTTTCCCTCTCCCGGCGGGTGATGGCCTGGAGGGCGGGCTGCTCTTCCGTTGTCACGAGCGAGGACAGGGGGATGAGCTCACCCTGGCGCGTCCTCACCTGGAGCCTGGAGATGTCCTCGGGTCTGGACCTCTGGGAGGCCATGAGTTTGAGCCGGACGTCGATTCGGCGGCCGCCGGTGCTGTACTTGCCGACCCGGATCCCGCCGACCAGGGCGTTTAGAGTCGTCGCGACCTCTTCGATGGAAACGCCGACGTCCGCCGCCATGGCCCTATCCGGCTTGACCCGGAGCTCGGGCATGCCCAGTTGGTAATCCGTGTCCATGTCGACGACCAGGCCGCTTGCTTGGAGTTGGCTCATGATCGTCTGGCTTTCGGAAACGAGCTGATCCCAGTTGGAGCCGCGGACAGAGAACTCGATGGGGAAGCCGCGCTGAGCGGTGAAGCCCTGCTGGGAGAGGTCCTGGATGACGGCACGCAAACCGGGGATGGCATTCAGGTCACGGCGCAGGACGGCGGAGAGCTGGGCTTGGCTGAGCTTGCGGTCTTTGGGCGGGACGATGGTCACGAACAGGTTGCCCTGATTGACGCCGCCCCCGAAGCCCCCGACAAAACCGTAGAGCTGGGTGACTTCGGGCCGGACCACGACGATGTCCTCCGCCTTCCGGATGAGCTTGTCCGTCTCGGTGAGGTCGGAGCCGACGGCGGTCTGCATGCGGATAGATAGGCGGCTCAAATCTTGGGAAGGAACGAATTCGGCGGGCATGATCGAAAAGACGAAGAGGGCCGCGGCGAAGACCAGGGCCCCCAGGATGAGGATCAGGCCGGGCATGCGGAGGCTGCTGTGGAGAACCTTGGCGTAGCTCTTTTCCAACCGCTGGAAGCTGTTGTCCACCACCTTCCCCATCCTGCTCCGGCCTTCACGGGAGGTCTTCAGGAACTGGGAGCACCTGGCTGGCGCCAGTGTCACCGCTTCGACGTAGGATAGGAGTACGGCCAGGCAGAGCGTGATGCCGAACTGAAGGAAGAACCGGCCAATGATCCCCTTGATGAAGACGACCGGGACGAAGATGGCGATGACGGCCAGGGTCGCTGCCAGGGCCGCGAAGGCAATCTCGTGCGTTCCCTCGAGGGCGGCCGGGACGAGGGCCGTCCCGCCCTCCCTGTGGCGAAAGATGTTCTCCATGACCATGATGGCGTCGTCGACGACGATGCCCACTGCCAGGGCCAGGCCGAGCAGGGTGAATGT
>CAZSMW010000076.1:0-8564 GCA_964607985.1 uncultured Eubacteriales bacterium | reverse complement strand
GACCTTCATCGTGCCCCCGACTCCCTGTCATCGCGCCCGAAAAGCCGAAGCGCCCTGTCGCAGAATTCCGCCCGGCCGTCCTCCTGGAAAAGGTGCTTCCGGTACAGGTCCTGGGCCTGCCGGGCGATGGTCAAATATCTTCCGGTCTCCAGTGTGCGGCGGATTTGACCGACCACGTCGCTCAGGTTCCAGTCATGGCTGATGTAGGTTTCATCCTTCCGGTAAAGATCGGGCCAGGTCTCCAGATGGTCCATATCCGGTTTCATGAGTGCCGCCCCGCCGGCCAGGACCTCAAAATCCCTATAGTTGATTTCCCCCCCTCCGAAGGGAGAGGGAACGATTTTGGCGTCTCTTATCTCTCTTTCATACCGCCTTCGAGAGATCCGCTCTTTCGGAAACGCGAATCGGGCCTCAAGCAGGCGGACCATTTCCTGGCGCTGAAATGAGATGGACTCTCTTTGAGGATAATCCAGATTCAGCCGGCAGCTGATATCGAGCGGCCGCGTCCTCCCGGGGGAGGCGAATGGGATCGAATAAAAAGAGGGAATCGGGACAAACCTGCGAAAATATAAAAACACCCTTGAACTTGAACCGA
The DNA here is from genome assembly GCA_964607985.1 of uncultured Eubacteriales bacterium. Taxonomy (GTDB): domain Bacteria; phylum Acidobacteriota; class Aminicenantia; order Aminicenantales; family Saccharicenantaceae; genus JALHVH01. The sequence continues at coordinate 7,969 of CAZSMW010000076.1, read as the reverse complement.
AATAGCCGGCCAGAGAATAATTCCACAACACGCGGAGTTTCGGCAGATGTGATTCCGATGACACGACCAGGCTTCGGGGCTCCCGGGAGTCCCTGACTCCCCGGGTCCGGAAATAGTAGTCGGCAAAAATCCTATTGGAATAGTGGGGCTTCAGGTATTCCCGGCGGTCCTTGAGAAGCAGGCCTTTAAAGTATAGATCCACAAAAGGAAGGACGTCCGGATAGCCCACCGAAGTGCTGGCTGTCGTATCCAACCAGGCGAGGTTCCGGCAGGACTTTCTGGCCGCTCGTAAAAAATCGAGCATCTCATCATTTCGGCTTCCGAACCGTTCGCGGGCCCAACGGCAATCGACGATCACCCAATCCGCTTCAACGGTCTCCGGACGGAATTGATGATAATATTTAAAGTCCAGACCGGCTCTTTTCAATCTTTTTTTGTGCACAAGCAACGGAAATAAATAGACCTCGGATTTGGTTTCGTGCGCTGTCAGGACGTGGATGGATCTCATGAGAGCTCGATCAGCAACAGCTTCAGCGTCCCGCCGAGGGGTTTGCCGAGCTTGATCAATTCATTCATCAATCCGGGCGATGTCTGCTCCCGGTCAAACAAAAGATAGCTCACTCCATAGCGCTCCAGAAGTTTCTTTCTTTCGAGGGGAGACGTCTCGGCTGAGTAGACCTTTTGGTTATCCGCATAACGGCGGTTCCTTTCTTCGGAGGAAACGAAAAAGCCCCCTCGCCGGGCCACGACCACCTTCCCGGAAAATGCCGGAAGAAGCCAGGAGATATTGTCCGGGGCCATGACGACGTCACGCTCGGGGATGAAAGGAGCCAGGCGCTTCAGGTCGGAAATCGTTCGATGGGACTCCGCCGAATAAGAGTAATGATAGGGCACTTGATGAAAAAGTTGGACGGGGAGGCCTGTGAACTCAAAGATCGCCACCGTGATATTCCATCCGAAGAAAAGGGCCAGGAGAGAATGAAGCCCTTTCTGAAGGAACCTCCGGTTTGTTGATGAACGAGACGACCGCAGTGGTGAGGCTTCTCCCTCCAGAATGGCCCAGATCAAGGCCAAATGAAGAAAAAACGCGGCAAAGACGAGGAACCGTTCACCCGTTGGGACCGAAAATATTACCCCCACCGCCAACAGCAAAACCATGACCAGAAAACCGGAGATGAGAAAGCCGTTCTTTCTTTTGTAGGCGGCATAGAATACGGCCGGAATGCCGAGCACGGCCGGGCCCAGGATTAACAGGACATTCTTGATATGATAGTAGGATGTGGGAAGCTTGCTCCAGTGCTTTTGATAGGACAAGAATCTCAAGATCATGCGGCCCAATGAAAAATACGGCCAGAGCAGCGGCAGGAAGATTCCTGAACCCACGCTCAACAGGACCTTGAAGCGTAGGGGTCTGGCGACGCCGGGTTCGAAGATAGCCAAGAGACAAACCGAGATGATGGCAAAGGCCCCGAACGTAATATGCGAAATCAACATCACAGGCGTCAAGACGGCCAGGGCAAAATACCCCCAAAAGGACGTGAACTCCCGGCGCAGAATTCGGACCGCCAACCATAGCGTGATAAGGGCGAAGGCGAGGGCGAAGATCGACGGATAGGAGACGACAAAAAAAAGGCACCGCAATTGGTAAAAACCCGAGAAAGGAAGGACCGCTCCCCAGGACGTCAGCAGAATCACCAACCCCCAAACGGGAGCCCATTCAGATTTGAAATAAGCTTTCGTAAAAAGATAAATGCCCGCAAGAAGCAGGCTGAGATTCAGCAAGCCTCCCAGTCCCAGGGCTTGAAACGCGGTGAGATTGAAAATCCCCGCGATTCCGGCGATTACAAAATAACTCGGGATAAATCTAATGGAAGGAGAATCCAGGGATAAGTAAGGGTTCTGGGGCGACCAGATGTTCGACGACCATTCTTTGATAACGGCGGCGTGCTCCCAGTAATCGGCTTTCAGATCATACATGGCCGGTTGGTCAAATAGAGCCGAGAAGAGAAACCAGGCTCCGAGAAGGACGGCCATCCCGCCAAAAAGCTTTCGGGGCGAAAGGGCGACATGCCGGCGCCAGGTGTGGAATATCTGTGCCAGAGGCTGGGCAAAAAGAACGGTAAGAAAAATCAGGACGGAATACCAGATGATGGTTCGGTCAACCTTATGATAATAAATATCGAGCCCATACTCGGCCTGGCCGGAAATGAGACGGTTCAACCCCCCCCAGGACCGCCCTTCATAGATCGACCGGATGAGAGCATGACCTTGGAGCCCATATAAGGCGCCGCCCGTCGGCAGTCCTCCGACGGTGATGGCAAGCGCGATCAAGGACCTTTTTAAAGAATCACTCATAAGTCAACCCTTCGATGATCTCGGCCAATCTTTTCTCTCTCTGCTCCAGGGGGAAGAGCCTTCGGATCCGCTCCCTGGCCAGCTTTCCCGAGCCCATCGTCAGCGCTTTTTCTATCGCTTTTTTTGTGGCCAGGGGATCTCCATAGGAGGCATAGAAGCCGGCATCTCCCATGGCCGTCCGGATGCCCTGGACATCCGTCCCCACCGGAACGCATTCGCACAACATGGCTTCACAAAGGGCGTTGGGGAGACCTTCTCTCATGGAAAGCTGACAGTAGACTTTCGCCCTCCGATAGTAAGAGATGAGGTCGTTTTCTTCAACAGGCGGAATAAATGTCACGTTGGAAGGAGATATTTTCCGCAGGTCCTTGAGGACCGGACCGTGGACCCCCACGGTCACGAATTGGAGGTGGGGCAAGTGTTCGGCCGTCCGAATGAACGTATCCAGACCTTTCAACCGGGCTCTTTGCCACGTCGAGCACAGATAGGCCGTAAGCACCATATTCTCTTTTTCACCCTTGAATGAATACTTTTCGGGGTCAAAGCCGTTAGGGACCGTCGTGATGTTCTCCCCATCGACTCCGACGTTTCGGATCGCGTCCGATTTCAGCGATTCGTCGACCGTCAAGACCCGGTCCGCTCTCTTCAACACATATCTCAAGATATGAGATTTGACGGGAGACAGGGTCAACCCGTATCGGATTTCCGGTATTTTAGCCACTTCATAGCCGCCGACCACGACGACGGATTTTTTCCCGAATATCCTCGAAAACAAGACGGCCGGAAAGGCATGGACGTCGGCGAATCTCGAAAATGTGATGTCGGCCCAGAGGGTTCCAAGCAGGATAGACGGAGTGCTCCACGGACCCCTATAATAGCCCACACGCACCTCGAAGTTTTTTCGCAGGAGTTCCAGGTCTTTTCGGACAAAGGGGTGCAGGCAGGGGATAACCGCAAAAACCCTGAGCCGCCGTGTTCCCTTTTGAGACATGGGATCGTTATTCTGTCGGACGGATCGCATTCCTCCGGACAGCGCTCTTAGAGGAGCCTGGCCTTCAGGACCGTGACGATTCTTCGAGCCGTCTTTCCGTCCCAATACCGGGGCCTCTTGGGCAGGAAACATCTCGTTCGAAGCACTCTCGAGGCTGTCCGCATGATCCTGTCCGGGTCATTCCCTACCAGAAAATTGGTCCCCTCTTTGACCGTGATCGGCCGCTCGGTATTGTCGCGAAGCGTGAGACACGGTATTCCCAGAATGGTCGTTTCCTCCTGAATGCCTCCCGAATCCGTGAGCACGAGTGACGCCCGGGACATCAGGCACAGAAAATCGAGGTACCCCAAGGGCGGCACGGTAATGAGGTTTTGATTGTTTTTAATGGGCCCCCGGGCCGGGAGAGCTTTCATGAAATGGACCGTTTTTTCAAGCCCCAGGCTCCGGATGTGTTTGATGGTCCTGGGGTGGGCCGGGAACACGACATGGATCTTCTTGGAGAGATCGGTTATGGCCTTTAGGATTCCTTTAAGAACAGCCGGGTCGTCGACATTGGACGGGCGGTGAAGGGTTAGGAGCGCATATCTTTCATTCCCGTTTCGACGCTTGAGGCCCAATCGCTCCAGGATGTTCGATTTTCCGGCGAGGGCCTTGTGTTTTTGAAGACTATCGATCATGACATTGCCGACAAAAAAGATACGACTCCTGGGAATGCCTTCCCGGACCAAGTTCCTATCGGCATCCCCACAGGTTGTGAACAGATAATTCGAAATCTGGTCCGTCAGAAGGCGGTTGATCTCTTCCGGCATGGTCCGATCCCGGCTCCGCAATCCCGCCTCGACATGGGCTACGGGAATGTTGAGCTTGACCGCCGCCAGGGCGCAGGCGATCGTCGAATTCACATCTCCGACCACGACGACCAAATCCGGCCTTTTAGCAAAACAGATTTTTTCGAATTCGATCATGATGCGCCCGGTCTGCTCGGCATGGGTTCCGGACCCTACGCCAAGATACATCCACGGCCGGGGCAGCCTCAGTTCCCTGAAAAAAGAATCCGACATCATGGGATCATAGTGCTGGCCGGTATGGATCAACAACGGCAGAAAACGAGGTTCCTTTTTCATCTCGCGAATGAGAGGAGCCGCTTTCATGAAATTCGGCCTTGCCCCGACGACCAGGTAGATGAGTTTCTTAGCTCCCGCCTTCCTCATGGTGTTCCTTTCCATACCCTGTTCTTGATGTAGGCGAAATCTTGAAAAAGCCTTCGATGGAAAACTCTCGTCAAGCCGAAATAGACCAGGAATCCCAGGCCCCCTTCGAGGGCCAGCGTGAGAAGATTGAAGGGAAGCCGGCTTTGGACCCCATAGACCACAGCCGTCATAAAGCAGCTGATGGAAAAGGGAATGCCCGCGACCTTCAGGAAATCGAAGGGCCTCATTCCGATCTGCGGCAATATCAGACGCAGGGCGACGGGCAGCGTAGCCAGCGTCTGGAATACGACGAGGATCGCGACGCCTTGAAGTCCCCAGAGTTTGCCCGCCGGATAGATGAGGAGGGCTAGAAGCAAGAGCTGCAGGAAGGTCACCTTGGTCTCGAACTCGGGGTGCCCGATGGCTTTGGTCAGAGCCCCGAGCATCCCCCGCAGAGCTCCGCTTATGGCTCGGAAGACAAGAATCATGACCAGGGGAATGACCGGTTTCCATTTTCCCCCCAGGACCGTCAAGGTCAGATTAGGAGCCGTTGCGAAAATGAGGCCTGCGGTGAAAAAAGCCAGAAAGGCGGTCAACCGCAGGACTCTCATGAAGACCTCCCGGAGGCGGGGGAGGTCTTCCTGGAGGATGGAATAGGCCGGAAACATGACCGTCGAAATGGGGCGAGTGATCTCGCTGGCTACCGTGCCGGAAATGGTATAGGCCATCTGATAGAAACCCAGAGACGCGGCGCCGAGGAATTTGCTGACAAAGAGGTTGTCCCCATTTGAGGTAAAGAAAATCATGACATTCGAACCCAATATCCATCGGCCGAACCTGAAAAGCTCTTTGGATTAGGCCAGGTTCAGTGACAATCTCGGACGCCAGGGCAGAATGGCATAGGAAACAATGCAGGAGACGATATTTCCTGCCAGCCGGCCCAGGACCAGGGCCCAAACGCTGCGAAGGAGAAGGGCGGCCGAAATGGAAACGATCATGTCGCCGGCCGTGCCCGCAAGCTGAAAAAAAAAGTATTTATGGAATTCGAGGTCCTTTTCAAAAAAAATGACCCCGATGTTGATCAAGTTCTGGAAGACGATCGAGAGGCCGATAATTCTAAAAATCGGCACGGCCGCGGGGACGTTGAAAAAACCGGCGACGACCGGGGAGGCTCCATAGAGGGCCGCGGCAATGAGAATGCTCCTGATGACACCCACCGTCCAAACCGTGTTCAAATAAGGCCGGACATCGACCTTTTTTTGGATGAGGGCCTGCCAGAATCCCGGCTGGGAAACGGCATCCAGGATGGATAGCGTCAGAAGAGCCGTTCCGAACAGGCCGAAATCCTGGGGGGCCAGCAATCGAGCCAGGACCACCGTCTTGGTCAATTGAAAAGCCCTGTTCACCATCTGGAGCGAAAAGACCCAGGCCGCTCCCCGGACGGTTTTTCCCCCGAGGTCCGCGGAGCCCTTATCGGCTCTTTCGGAAACATCTCGAATTTTATTCAATAGACTTATGCTTTGATCACGTTTTTCGATCCGGTTTTGACGGCGTTGCGGGTGTCCACGACGAGCTTGGCGTTCTTGACGATCCAACTGAAATCGTAGGAGGCGTGGTCCGTGGCGATGATCACCGCGTCGGCCTGCCGCAGCCTCTTGGCCGTTAACGGCACGGACTTCAGAGACATCCCGGGATATTCCCGATGGCCCGACGATACCGGCACATGCGGATCATTGTATTCGACCTTGGCCCCCTTCTTCTGCAGGAGGCTGATGATCTTGAGCGCCGGGGACTCGCGCTGGTCGTCGATGTCCTTCTTGTAGGCGATCCCCAGGACGAGGATCTTCGACCCCTTGAACGACTTCCCCTTCCCCGCCAGGGATTCGAGAGTCTTGTTGATCACGTAGTACGGCATGGCGGTGTTGATCTCGCCGGCCAGTTCAATGAACTTCGTCGAATAATCCACCTCCCGCGCTTTCCATGTCAGGTAGAACGGGTCGATGGGGATGCAGTGCCCGCCCAGGCCGGGACCGGGATAGAAGGGCATGAATCCGAAGGGTTTCGACGAAGCTGCCTGGATCACTTCCCAGACGTCGATCCCCATCCGGTCGAATATCATCTTCATCTCGTTCACCAGGGCGATGTTGACGGAGCGGAAGATATTTTCCAGGAGCTTGGTCGACTCCGCCACCCGGGTCGACGACACGGGCACCGTCTTGACCACGACCTGGCTGTACAGCGTGTCGGCCAGCGCCAGGCAGTCCTTCGTCAGGCCCCCGACAACCTTGGGAGTGTTCTCGGCCGTATAAACGGGATCGCCGGGGTTCTCGCGCTCGGGCGAGAAGGCCAGGAAAAAATCCCTGCCTGCCTTGAGGCCGCCCCGTTCCAGGATCGGCAGCATCTCCTCGTCCGTCGTCCCGGGGTAGGTCGTGCTCTCGAGGACCACGAGCTGGCCTTTTCGGAGATGCTTGGCGATCGTCTCCGTCGTGTTAAGGACGAAGGACAGGTCGGGGTTTCGGTGATCGTCGAGAGGCGTCGGGACGCAGATCAGGACCGCGTCCACGTCCGTCAGGCGGCCAAACTCCGTCGTCGCCGCAAACCGCTTCGTCGAAAGATACGGCCGCAATTCCGTCGCCGTGATGTGCTTGATATAGCTCTTCCCCTGGTTCAACATATCGACCTTCCTCCGGTCGATATCGAACCCGGTCACAGCGAAACCCTTCTTCAGGAAGGCCTTTACAAGCGGCAGGCCGACGTACCCGAGGCCTACCACACCGACCACCGCCTTCTTCTCCTTGATCCGCTTCTGCAGAGTCCGGCGGAGTTCGTTCATGGTGTTCTCATCCCTTCTTTGTACCAGTTTATGGTTTTATTCAACCCTTCATCGAATCCCAGGAGCGGATGGTACTTGAGGACCCGCTCCGCGGCCGAGATATCGGCGAAGGAATGCTTAATGTCGCCGGGGCGAGGATCGACATGGACGGACCGGACAGATGTTCCCAGGTTCCGATTGATCTTCTCAGCCAGATCGTTCACCGTGACCCGTTCGGCGCAGGCGATGTTGAAGACGCCGCCCGATGCCCCCGGGGCCGTGCAAGCCAGGAGATTCGCCTCGACGACGTTGGCGACGTAGGTAAAGTCCCGCGACTGCTCTCCGTCGCCGAAGATCGTCGGCGTTTCGCCCCGGAGGATCTTGGTGATGAACAGCGGAACGACCGCCGCGTACTGCGAGAAAGGGTCCTGGCGCGGCCCGAAGACATTGAAGTACCGCAGGGACACCGTCTCCAGGCCATAGGTCAGGGTGAAGACCTGGAGATACTTCTCGCCGGCGAACTTGCTCACAGCGTAGGGCGAGAGGGGCTTGCCCTCCACCCCCTCGCGCTTCGGCAGGTTCGGTTCATCGCCGTAGCAGGCCGACGAAGAGGCAAAAACG
>CAZSMW010000075.1:0-15578 GCA_964607985.1 uncultured Eubacteriales bacterium | reverse complement strand
CCTGGGGAAGCCCATCTGGCAGCAGCGGATCCGTGGTCTGGCCTTCAGCCAGGACGGCGACCTGTGGGGCGTCGGCGGCGAGCCGGGCGGCTCCGCCCGCGTCTTCGTCTACCGAACCCAGGCGGGCTCGTTCGAGAGCGGCGGCATGCTCCACGTCAACCGGACGCCGTACTACGCTTGGCTGGCCTACGAGGCCGAGTCGATGGTCGTGGGACCCGACGGGACCATCTTCATCGGGGAAACGGGGCGCCTGGCCCACCTCTACTTGCTCTATCCTTGGAAATAGGAGAGCGAGGTCCTTGTGAAAAAGCTTGTCGTCGTTTTTTGCCTATGGGCCGGATTGTGCGGGTCTCTTTTTCCCCAGATGCTCCACGCCTTTGCGGCGAGGAAGAAACCCGAGCCGACCCGGGAACAACGCATCCAATGGTGGCGCGAGGCCAGGTTCGGTATGTTCATCACGTGGGGACTGTATGCCATCCCGGCGGGGGTCTGGAAGAAAAACGTCCATCCGGACAACTATGCCGAATGGATCATGTTCGACGAAAAGATCCCCGTGAAGGAATATGCGCTGCTGGCCAGGAAATTCAACCCCGTTAAGTTCGATGCCAAAGCCTGGGTTGCGATCGCCGGGAAAGCGGGTATGAAATACATCGTCCCGATGGCCAAACACCACGACGGATTCAGCATGTTCAAGTCCGGCTTGACAGACTTCGACATTGTCGACGCCACGCCGTTTAAACGGGATGTCATCGGGGAGCTGGCGGAAGCCTGCCGGGAAGCCGGACTCAAATTCGGATGTTATTATTCCGTGGACCGAGACTGGCATCGGCCCCAGGGCCCCGGGAACGAATACAAACAGACCAACACTTGGGATTTCCCCGCTTCCCGAAGAGATGATTTCGATCGGTACTTCCGTGAATTCGCCAAGCCCCAGGTCGAGGAGCTCCTGGCCAATTACCGGCCGGATATTCTCTGGTTCGATGGAATCGGCATGAAGAACGACAGCCAGCTTGAAGACCTCGTCCGGATGATCCGGACGCTCGGGCCGGACTGCATCATCAACAGCCGGATCAAGACGTTCCGCTTGCCGCTTCCGCAGCCGTTCCTCTTTTGCGATTACATCTCCCTAGGAGACAACGAGATCGCCGACAGGACGCCGGGGTACGATTGGGAGAATCCGGGGACGCTGAACTCGACCCACGGGTACAGCCGGAACGACAACAACTGGATAGACCCGCGGGAGATCGTCTTCCGGCTCGTCGATATCGTCAGCAAGGGCGGCAATTATCTGCTGAATGTCGGCCCCACCGCCGAAGGCCTCATCCCCCAGCCGAGCATCGACCGGTTGATGGAAGTCGGGACATGGATGGAGACGAACCAGGAAGCCATCTATGGAACTTCGGCTTGGAGGGTCTATGGCGAAGGGCCGCTTTTTGAAAAAGAGGCGGCCAAAGCCCAAGGAAAGGGAGCGAACGCCGCCGGCGGGACCCTGAATGCGGATGAGGGGCGAACCCCGTTTGATATCCGATTCACGGCGAAAGTTAAAACGGTGTACGCCATCTGCCTGGCCTGGCCAGAAAAGGACATCCTGGTGAGGGCTCTGGGCCAAAAGGGAATGCTCGGCGGGGAAATCGCGGCTGTGAGCATGCTCGGCTCGAAAGAAAAGGTCCAATGGCGTCAGACCGGCGAAGGACTGTCGCTGACCGTCCCGAGAGACAAACCCTGTCGATACGCCTTCGTCTATAAGGTCGATCTCAAATGAAAAAACTTCTATGTTTCTCCGAGATCTCGGCCAGGGCCGCGTCGACCTCCTGGGCGGGGCGGTAGGGCCGGTGGGAGGACATGGCCTCGACCACTTCGGCGACGGACAGGATGCGCGACTCCAAGAGGATCTCATGGCCCCGGCGTCCATTCGGATAGCCGGAGCCGGGCGTCGAGTTCGCGGATGTGGAAGAACGCAAGGTCAGAAGACGACCTCGAAAGCCATCCGGCGCCTCTTCAGCTCCCCGGCCAGGCGGCGGGTCATGTCCGCGAAGAAGGCATCCGTCATCGCGCGCTCCATCTTGTGCCGCACGAAGAACGTCCGGAACTGGCCGACGTAATTCATCCGGTCGATGAGGATACGGTCCGCCTTGCCGTCCAGGGCGGCGATCAGGGCTTCCGGATCGGCCGGGAGGATGGGGCCGATAAAGGCGAAGGTCCTGAGGCCGGCCGCTTTCAGGTCGGCGAGGGCGGCGATGCGCTCGGAAACCGGGGAAGCGCCCGGCTCGACGAGCCTGGAAACGCGGTCGTCGTCCGTGGCGATGGTGAACCCGACCTCGATGTCCTTGAACCGGCGGAAGACATCGATGTCCCGCAAAAGCAGGATGGATTTGGACTGGACCGTGGCCGGGAATTCCGCGGCCGCGAGGACCTCGAGGCAGCGGCGCGTCAGCTTGTATCCGGCCTCGAGCGGCTGGTAGGCGTCACAGACGGAGGACAGCCAGACGACGCCCTTTTTCGCCCGGCGGACCTGCTTCTGCAGAAGCTCGGGAGCGTTGACCTTGACGTCCACGAATTGGCCCCACGGCTCCTCATGGCCCGAGTAGCGCCTCATGAACAGCTTGGCATAGCAATAGGCACAGTCGTGCTGGCATCCCGTGTAGCAATTGACGCAATAGTCGTAGATCTTGGACTTGTTGAGGACGCCCTTGGCCTCGACCTCTTTAACGATTAGCATAAATTTCCCTATTAGCGGTCCGCAGCTGGGACCAATTTATATTATAGCGCTTTATGAGATGGTAATTTGCTTATGAGACTAAAATGCGAGGTAACGTCTGGAGTCCAAACCGGTTGATTTTCCTCCAGGGGCTATGAAAGAATAAGCCGAAGAATGGTTCGCATAAAATCATGGAGGGAACAATGAGCAAAAAACACGCGTTTCTCGCCGGTTTTCTCGTGTTTCTATCATTCGTTGGGAATGAACTGATTTCGCAGGAAGCGCGCGCGCGCTGGGAGATGATGAACCAGATCCGCAGGGACAAATTCGACCTCATCCTTCCCCAGGTGATGAGGGAGAATCAGATCGATATGTGGATCACGGTCATGCGGGAGGGGAATTTCGATCCCCTCTACAGGGACCTGGGAGAAGGCTACGTCTCCGCCATCGGATTCCTCATCTTCACGGACCGCGGCGGGGACCGGGTCGAGAGGGCCGCGCTCGGGATCGACGGCTACAAGATCGAGAATTGCGGGGCTTATGACATCTTCGGTTCCCCGGACGATTTGAAGAAGTTCGTTACGGAGCGGAATCCCAAGCGTATCGGCGTGAACATGTCGGACAAGCTGGGGGGAGCGGACGGTCTCTCCTACACAGGATATCAACACCTGGTGACCGCGCTGGGAAAGCCTTATGATACCAGGCTTGTCCCCGCCGACAAGTTGATCTCCGATTTCCTGTATCGAAGAGTCGCCAGCGAGATCGCGGTCTTCGCGGAGGCGGGCTGGATCTCCAAGGAACTCGCAGAACGGGCCCTATCGAATGAGGTCATCGTTCCCGGCAAGACCACCCTGGAGGACGTGGCCTGGTGGATCCAGGATCAGTTGGAGGCGAAGAGGCTTGAGGCCTCGTTCGGCCTGCCGAGCATCTACATCACCGGGCCCGGCGGAATCGAAGCCACGTCCAGCAGCCGGATCATCCAGCGCGGCGAACTGATCATGATCGACTGGGGGGTGGGCCTGATGGGCTATTACACCGATATGAAGCGCATAGCTTACGTCCTCAAGCCTGGAGAGACGTCCGTGCCCTCCGGAATCCAGAACGCTTTTGACAAAGCGGTGGCTGTCCGGGAAGTCGTCCGGAAGAACATCAAGCCGGGCCTGACGGGCGCGCAGACGGTTGAAGTCCTCAACCGCAAACTGGAAGAGGCCGGATTCGCGGTCATGAAAACGTTCAACAAGCCGAGCGAAACGGAAAAAACCGACGTCATCACCGGCTGCCACTCGGTCGGCAACTGGGGACACGGCATCGGCCCTTCCGCGGCCTTTTTCCAGATCCAGCAGCTCCAGTACAAGATCCAGCCGACCACCCTCCTGGCCATCGAATTTTTCGCTTACACGGCGGCGCCCGAATGGGGAGGCAAGAAAGTCCGGATTCCCCTCGAGGACGACGCAATCGTCACCGACAGGGGCGTCGAATGGCTCTACCCGGCGAATGAAAAAATACTGGTGATCAAATGAAACCCGGGAGGCCAATAAAATGAGAATATTGAAGACATCGAGCGCTCTGCTCATGCTTTTGGCGTTCGTTTTCCCGGCCCAGGAGACGGCCATTTTCCCGAGCTATTAGTCGGACAAAGATCAGGAGCTCTCGGCCGACCCAAACACGGCGTTCTGGAAAGGCATCCAAGGCGTTTTCATCGAGAACAGCGTCCTGGGCGGCGCGGTGCCGGACCTCCGCGCCGAGGTCCGTTCCCGGTGGACGAAAGACTACCTTTACTTCCTCTTCATCGGCCCTTACGAAGCCCATAAAGACCCTCATCATTCTTTTTTTTGGGTCGGTGAGAAAATCCACGGCTGGGATCGTCCCTTTAGTATCCGCAATAAAGGAGGACGAACATGCCCGAGAAATATCCTTTCAGCGAGCCACGGCTCCCGTTTCCCACCCGGATGGTCGCGGTCGGGAGCGGAACGATCGAAGTGTACGTCATCCCGGACGATCGGAAGGAAGCCGTCCTGAAAGAGCTTTATCCCTTTCAGCCGATTCCCGCGCTCAACAAAGTCATGGAAGACATCCACGCCGAGAAAAAGTTTAAGGTCAAGGAGTTCCTTGTCACCAGGGAAGATAACATGAATATTCTTGTCAGCCCGTATTATTTTGAGAGTGGAGGTACGGTCATCGATTGGGTCTGAAAGCTCGTCGAAAAATCAGCAAAAATACCTTGACATATTACCATACCTATCGTATGGTTATACGCATGAAGACGACCTTGAATATCGATGACTCCGTTATGACCCTCTTAAAACAAGAAGCGGCCCGCCGAGGAAGCACGATGTCCGAACTGATGGAGTCCGCCCTGCGCCTTTTGCTCCAAGGAGAAAAAAGGCTTCAGGAATTGCCTCCTCTGCCGTCGTTTAAAAGCGACGGAGCCTTTATCGATATCGCTGACCGCGACGCTCTTTATCAGGCCATGGAAGGGCGATAATGTTCGTCGTTGATACGAACATTCTCGTCTACGCGGCCGACGCGGACTCCCCGCTCCATGCCGCCTGCCGGGCGCGCGTCGAGGAGTGGCGGGGACAATCTTCCGCCTGGTATCTGACCTGGGGAATCGCCTATGAGTTCCTCAGGGTGACGACTCACCCTAAAGTTTTCCGTCGTCCCTGGACTGTCGGTCAAGCTTGGACATTCGTTGAAGCGCTCCTTTCGTCTCCCGCCCTCGGCTTTCTGATCCCCACGGAAAGACATCCGACCGTGGCCGCCGAGGTCTTCCTCGGACTCCCGTTTCTCGGAGGAAACCTCCTCTACGACGCGCACACAGCGATCCTGATGCGCGAACATGGAATCCGCCGCATCTACACCCGCGATACCGACTTTCATCGATTTTCGTTTCTCGAACCGGTCGATCCAACGGTTTGATCTCGAGTCCTTATCCTCGGCGACAAGCCGATCCGACCGGTGCTCGCCTTGGAGCGGCTGACGTTTCTGGAGCCCGAGGGCAAGGTCGGTTATCGCTGGGGCCGGGATGGCGCGGGGCAGGAGACGATGGATTAAATCTTTCGTGACCATGGGGAGTAGGAGTCTATCGTCTTTTTACCGCGGCGGAGGGATTTCTTGTCCCGACATGCTCTTTGAGTGCCGATCTTTGTGGTTTTTCGTGGTTATTGACAGCGCCGCCCGGCAGGCGCTATATTTCCGATATGGTTAGGAGGGTAGATTTCTTATATTTGTCCATGATGACATTTCTGAAAAAGGAGTCCAGCATGCGCAGCAAAGTCGTTGTTCCCGCGGTTATAGCAAGTGCGGCGCTGTTCCTGGCCGCATCAGGGTACGTCGGCCCCGTGGCTCTTGAAGAAAAGGTCTTTCCCGGAGCTGACGAGAAGACCGTCTCGCAAGCCCATTATTTCACCTGGATCAATAACACCTCCGGCGGCGCCACTGAGAAGCATACCATGATCAATCTGGATTTTTTCAAGTGGCTGCTGGATGAATACGGGATGAAACTGGACATTTACGCCTTCGACGCGGACATCCTCGATGGGGAGGGGGGATACCACACGGTGAGGTCCGAAAAATTCCTGAAAAACTATCCAAACGGTTTCGGTCCCGTGAGCCAAAAGGCTGCTGCGCTGGGGATCCGCCTGGGCGTCTGGCTTGGGCCGGATGGTTTCGGCGATACTCCCAGGGAGGAGAAGGAGCGGATCGATATGCTTGTATCGCTGTGCCGGGACTTCAAGTTCAGGTTGTTCAAAATGGACGCCCTCACCCCGCTAAGACCGGAAAAACAGGATAGTTTTATCCGGGCCATGAAGGCGTGCCGCGAATATTCGCCCGACCTGATCGTCCTGAACCACCGGATCGATTTCGGCAAGGCCGCGCCCTACGTGACGACCACCCTCTGGAACGGGGACGAATCCTACATCGATGTCCACATGACGAACGAGCAAACGGCGACGCACCATCGCGTGGGCCAGCTTGCCCGCGGGCTGGTCCCGGATTTGAAACGGTTATTCGAAGATCACGGGGTCTGTCTGTCATCCTGCCTGGATTTCTGGGAAGACGACTTGGTCATGCAGGCTTTCAATCGCTGCCTGCTCCTCGCTCCGGAGCTTTACGGCAATCCCTGGTTCCTGCGCGACGACGAATATCCCAGGCTGGCGCGATTGTTCAATCTTCATCGCCGGTATCGCGGGATTCTCGTCGACGGGATGATCCTCCCCGAGAGCCGGTATGGAAAGAATGCCGTCTCCAGAGGGGACGACAGGACCCGGCTTATCACCCTCAGCAACCTGACATGGGATCCCGTGGCTTACGAGGTCGGTCTCGATGAATCGATCGGCCTAAAGAAAGGCGGGGAGGTCACCGTCGTCCAGTTCCATCCCTTCGAAAAGATCATCGGCCGATTTGCCTACGGCGAGAAAGTACCGATCGAAGTCATTCCGTTCCGCGCCAGCCTGATCATGGCATCGACTTCAGGTCTCGAGGAAACGGGGCTGAACGGCTGCGGCTATGAAGTCGTACGGGATGTGCCGGGCAAGGACGTCATCATCAAAGTCCTGGGGTATCCGGGAAGCAAAGAAAAAATCTCCCTGCCCGAGGGAGACCGTTCATACAGCCGCGCCACGCTGGACGGTAAGAACGTGTCCGGCCTAGTGAAGGGCAAGACGGTGAACGTGCGTTTCCCTGGAAAAGCTTTGAAGCAGCCCTGGCATCGAAAACTCGGCGATCTCCGGGCGTGCCCCGTTCCGAGCGATGCCGAATCGCTCTATGAAGCAACCTGCTACGCCGCGGAAAACAACGCGCTGGAAGTCAGATCGCTCTACCGTTCGGGCCCGACCAGGGTCCCCCAGGTCAAGAAGGCTCGCGAGGCTTTCTTCACGCAGCGGGTGTTCATCGGCAGGGGGGCCTGGGACAAATTTCTTTTCGACGGGGACATCGACACCTCATTTAAAATCAATCATAGATGGCGGGACTTCAAAGGCGGGGCGCTGCGCGTGGATTTCGGCCGGCCCGTTCGGGTCGATCGGCTGATCATAAAATTCAAAGATGCGCAGGCCGTTCGATCCTATGTCGAGGGCAATGAGCTGACGGCGGAGGTGTCATCCGACCTCGGAACCTGGGCCCCTGCAAGGATCACCGCTTCGGAGAGCATGCTCACGGTAGCCTTCGATCCAGGCGCCGGGATCCGGTATTTCCGTCTGTCGAGGGCCCCGGCCGAGATCGTCGAGATCGAAGGGATGTTCAAAGGGTCCCCGCTCGACCGGTCCGCCTGGCGAGCCTCCAACCTGTTCGGCTGGTACGGACAAACGTCCGCGGTCAAAGCGTGGTCATGCTCTTTTGTCCTTGACGAAGTCGCCAAGGGCGGCTATTTGGCCATCCCCCTGGAGGGCCGTCATGGGCGCGAAGGGGCGTTCGCGGCCGTGCGCATCGGCGACAGGATCGCGGGCGCCCCGGATCGAAGCGTTTCCTACCCCACCAATGTCTGGGAATTCCGCGTCGAGCCCAAAGACGAGAATTACACCTATTACGTTCCCCTGACGCGGGATATGGCCGGCACGAAAATCGAGGTGGTTGTGCTCGGCATGAACAAGGAAATGCTCGACTTCAAACCGGAGGCCTGGATCACCTCATATCCCGCTCCTTTTGAACGGAAAGAGCTGATCCTTAAACGCGCGGAATAGGCCGTCGAAAACCGCCGTCCCCAAATCGCGGTCTCCGTCCGAGAGGCAGACCGAACACCATAGTACCGATGCGGTCTTTCCCTGCCTGCAGGGCCTCATTAGACCCGGCGATATCACCAGGAATCCGTCCGGAACGGTGACGCGGGCAGACCTTCCTTGTTCATAAGGTTTGGCTCGGCTTTCTTATTCCAGCCGAATCGCACCGCCGCCGGAGTGGGGACAGCCTCGCTCCAGACGACGACAGTACTGCCCTCGATCCGGGCGGCGGCCTTTTTAAAGACCCTGTCCTCGCCAGCGATCTCGAACCAGGTCAGCTCCCCGCCGCCGCGCACGTCCAGGCCCCCGCCCGTATCGTCGAACGAGATGACGGCCTTGCCGTCCCGGATTCCCATCGACCGGTAGAGCGGCCCGGAGAAGACGACGTCCTTTCTGCCGTATTCCTTAGCCAGCGCCCAGAGCGCCAGGCGGTTTCCGACCGTCAGTTTGTTCCACGGGTGGATGTCCTCGAGATTCCCGACATCATTAACGACGGCCATGCCCGTGTTGGGGATGGCCAGGCTCGCCCGCTGGGCGTCCCAGAGCTTCGGCAGCTCGTCGTCCTCGTAGGTCGGGCCGCCGAGCGGGGCGATCTCGACGAAATAGAACGGGAAATCGCCCTGCCCCCAGAGCTTCCGCCACCCGTTGACAAGAGCCTTCATTTTCTCGTAATAGAGCATCCCGTCCTTGGTAATGACGTTGGACTCGCCCTGATACCAGATGGCGCCGCGGAGGGCAAAGGGCACAAACGGGTGGATCATGCCGTTATAGAGGCTGGTCGGCTTCTCCGGGAAGCCCTGGCCGTAGATGGGGTGTTCCGGCCACCCGGGCTGGAGGGGGATCGCCCCGCCGCGTTCGAGGGCCTTCCGGACTGAAGCGATCCACGCTTCCATCTCGGCGAGTTTCCCTGGAAGCAGACCGCGGTAATCCTCGTCGGCCATGGCGAGGTCCCGGACGATTCTGGAAAGGGCGGGCGTCATCTCGAACCCGGCGGGAGGCGTCCATGTCTCGATGAGCGTGCCGCCCCAGGAGGAGTTTATCAGCCCGATAGGGACATGGAGGTCTGCCTGGAGATTGCGGCCAAAGAAATAGCCGACCGCCGAAAAATCCCCGGCCGACTCCGGCGAGCAGACCGCCCAGGCGCCGCCGATGTCCGGCAGGGGTTGAGGGCTCGCCTTCTGTTCGACGTTGAGGAGGCGGATAAGGGGATGGTTCGCGGCCTTGACGGCATCAGCCCCGTTCTCGGCCGCCCGGAGTGGCCACTCCATGTTGGACTGGCCGGAGCACAGCCAGACGTCGCCGACCAGGACATCTTTGAAGGCCAGGCCGCCGGTCCTGCCGGCGACCGTCATTTCGAACGGCCCCCCCGCAGCCATGACGGGCAGGACGGTCGTCCACCGCCCCGCAGCGTCCGCGGCGGCTTCCTTCTTATTACCGTTCAGAGCGACAGTCACCTTTTCCCCCGGCGCCGCCCAGCCCCACACGACCAGGGGCTTCCCGCGCTGGAGGACCATGTGGTCGCCGAACACGCGCGGCATCCGGACCTCGGGGTCCGTCGGCCAGGCCTTGGCCGGACCGAAGATGAGAGCCGCCCCCAGAGCCAAGACAATCAAAGAAAATATTTTCCTCATGAGCGTTCTCCTTTTCCGGTTTCCTTCTGCACCCCGATCTGTTTCATGGCGTCTTCCGCCGCGCGCCTGACCATGTCCCGGTAAGACAAAACTGATGCGGCCTCTCTCAGAAACGAGACGACCGCGGGGTCGCCCGTCTTGCCCATGGCCCGCAGGGCTTCGGCCCGGGCGAGGTCGCTCGCGTCCTTCTTGAACCGGTCCTTGAAGAACCCGATGAGGTCTCGTTCTTTGAGGTCGCCGAGGGCTTTGAGGCCGGCCGTCCGGACCGAAGAGTTCGCGTCAAGGGCCGCCTTCCTGAGAACGGCCGGCGCCCGCCTGTCCCCGGTCGCCGCCAAGGCCTCGACGGCGCTTCGGCGGACCGCCCAGAACGGATCGCTTTGGGCGCTCGCACCCAGTCCCGCGGCAGCGCGGGGATCGTCCTTAAAACGCAGGAGCTCTCCGGCGGCTTCCATCCGCCCGATCACGTCGTCGTTCTTGAGCTGGTAGAGCAGCTCGTCCTGGTCCTTGGGGAACGAGACTTCTTTGATGAGCGTGTTGCCTTCATCGAACCGGACAAGAAGGGGCTTCGTTTCGGCCGGGAATTCGAACGTCTCTTCGCGCTCGCGGATCCAGACCTTTTTCGTGTCCTTCCCCTTGGCCGTGACGATTTTGACGGCGACGGGAACCCTGAACACGGGAACACCCTTGGCGAAATCCTGGACCTGCGCGACCTTGAGCCGGACGACCTTCCGCGCCTCATCCCATTCGCTCCTGATGTCGAAGACAGGGTGTCCGGGCTTGAATAGCCACTGATCGAAGAACCAGTCGAGATTTTGCCCGGTGACCGTCTTCACGGAGCGGATGAAGTCATGCGTGTCCACGGCATCGAAGGCGTAGCGATGCAAAAAATGGCTGATGATCTTGAAGAACGGCTCCTCGCCGACGATGGTCCGCAGCATGTGGAGGACCAGGGCGCCCTTGGGATACGTATGGGCGTCGAACATGTCCCCGGGCTTATCATAGCGGTCGGAGACGATCGGCCGGATATAGCGGGTCTTGGCCTCCCGGAGATAGCCGTTCAATTTACCCAACAAGTTGACGGCGCCCTCGTCATCGCCCTTTTCGAACCGGAAATAAAGGTAATCCGAATACGTCCCGAAGCTCTCGTTCATCCAGGTATGGGCCCAGCTCCGGAGCGTGATGAGATCGCCCCACCACTGGTGGGCCAGCTCGTGAGAGATGATGCCGATGGCGGAGAAGTCCGGCTCGGACGTCTCATCGACCATGATCCGTTGGGTCATGGCCGTGGCCGAGGTGCTCTCGGCGCCTCCGCCGGAGGGGACCGAGATCTGGTCGTACTTCTGCCAGGGATAGTCATAACCGAAAGTTTTGTTGAAGAACTCGATCATTTTCGGCGTCTTCCCGTATGTGGGGATGGCCTTCTTTTCGTCCTGGGGATAGACCCAGTAGTTCACGGGCAGGGTCTTGTACGAATCCTGGACCACCACGTAGGGGGCGGCCGCGAAAAAGATGAGATACGTCGAATGGGGAAGTTCCTGGGACCAATGGTACGTCACGGTCCCCGCCGCCTTGTCCTCGACGACGCTGTCCAGCCGGCCGTTCGCGGCGACTTTGTTGCCGGATTTGACCGAAACGATGAGCTCGTTGGTGACTTTGTCGTTCGGGTAGTCAAAGCAGGGGAACCAGTGGTGGACGTTATCGGGAAACGAATCGGAAAACGCCATCTTGGGATTGTCCGGCGTCTCCTCAACGAACTGCAATCCGATCTTGGGGTCCCGGCCGCTGTAAAAGCAGGTGAACGCGGCGATTTCGCCGAACTTGCAGGGCCGCGGAAGGAACACCTTGAGCTCCTTGTCCGACTGCTCAAATTTCAGGGGCGCGCCATAGTCGCTGAGGACGGACGTCACGGCGAACTCTTCGGCGTCGAGGACGCAGACGTCAAGCCCGTCCCTGAGCGAGGACACCACAACCGTCGTTTCCCCCTCGAAGGACTTGCGGTCGATATCGAGCTTGAGCTTGATCCGGTAATGGAGCGCGTCATAGCTCCGGCTGCGCTCGGATTGAAGAGTCTTCTTCGAAAAATCGATCGTTTGGGCGGGGGCAGCCAAAACGAGTGCCAGGACCAGCCCGGCGATGACGGTGATTTTTTTCATCATGACGGTTCTCTCCTTGGATTGATATCGTTCTTTGTTCATTGGACGCCTTTTTTCTTGAGGATCTGGAGGATCCCGTCGGCCTTCATCAGGGCTTCGACTTCCTGGACCGTCCGGGGGACCCCGAGAGACAAATTTTCGTACCCGGTTTCGGTGATGGCAATGGTGTCCTCGAGCCGGATCCCGATCTCCTCTTCGACGCGGAACAGCTGGATGTCGCAGGCGAAGACGAACCCGGGCGTGAGGATCTCGTTGGACCCGGCGAACGTCCCGGTCACGTCGTGGGTGGCCAGGCCGATCATATGATTATAGCCGCCGAGGCGGATGATCCCGCGGAAATCATTGGCGAACCGGTCCAGGCCTTTGTCCTTGAGCATGGCCGCGACCTTCTCCCCGACCTGACCGAAGGTGACGCCGGGCCGATAGTTCGCCTGGCAGGTGTTGCGCACGGCCAGGGCGGCCTCATAGAGCTCCTTCTGGCGGGGCGAAAACGTCCCCGATACGGGAAATGTCGTTGAGATGTCCGCATGGTAGTCGGCATAATCGGGGCCCGCGTCCAGGATGACGAAATCTCCCGGTTTCAGGACCCGGTCGTAAATGTGATAGTGCCCGTAGGCATGGTTCTTCCCGGACATCAGGATGGGGCTGTAGGCCATGTCGACCGCCCCTTCCAGCCGGCAGACGAATTCGAACACGGCGTCCAGGGCTTTTTCGGAGACTCCGGGCCGGGTCGACTGGATCAGGGCGTTGTGGGCCTTGACCCCGATTTGGGCCGAGCGGCGCAGGATGTCGATCTCGGCGGGGGACTTGATTTTACGCAGATCCCAGACCATCGCCGAGCAGTCCCGCACGTCGACCTGGGGGAACTTGTCCCGCAGCTGTTTGACGAACTGGAGCTCCCGGGTGAGGCGCCCGTCCCAGATATTCTGGGTCATCGTCTTCTGGAGCACGTTGAATTTCTCATTGGTGTTCTCCGCCCCCAGCTCCTCGGGTTTGAACATCGTGTAAAAAACGCGGGTCCGTTGGCTCAGCCCCGTCAGAGTGGATCCGAATTGCTCGGCGGCAAGAACCTTCTCGACCCCCGTGAATTCTTCGGGGTTCCTGATCAGATCCAGGGCGATGCCCTCGCCGGCAGCTTCTTTCTCGCTCATGGTGAAGAACAGGAGGCTCTCTCTCCCGACGCCGTCGATGATGAGATATGCGTTGGGGATCGCGACACCGGTGAAATAGGCGAAATCGTGGCCCTGCCGGAAAAGGACATCGCCGGCCGGAGCCGCGGCGCCGAGAAACACAGCGGCCCCGTCGGGGATCTTGTCCATCAACCGGCTGCGACGGGCGGCGTACTCCTTTTTATCGAAGAGACTCGCCGCTGAAACCGCCTGGGCCGCAAGCAACAGTCCAAGTATCCAACCGCAGGCCTGAATCCATCGTCTCATTTCCATCTCTCCTTTTCAGGACACCTGCCGGGCGGAGGTCTTCTCCATTCGAAATCTCCGAAGGTCGAGGATCCGAATCCTTGTCGGGCAAATCCCATCTATTATGAGTCCGCCGGCGTCGCGATCGGACGGCGCCGGCTATTTTTCTCCCGGCCCGCCGGCCGGAAAGACCGAGATCCGGACGGGAGCCGCGGATTCCTTGCGGATCCACAGCACGAGGTCGTCGTCTTCGAGTCCGTGAATATGTCCGGCCCGGACGTCAGGGCCGAGCGGGGCCGGCCGGCCGTCGATCTCAACCCGGGGGGCCGACGGGCCCCACCCGCGGATGAGCAGCACCGGGTTCATGACCGGCGATTCCTCGGACGCGCGGAGCATGACGGCCAGGCCGGAAGACGCGCTCTCGTCCCGCCGGGACAGCACGAACGCCCGCTGGGTCGGATCGTAGCCCACGGCGGCGAAGCCGTCCCCGGCGATTTCCATCCGGGGCGGCGAGAGCCATGATTTCGCTAGGGGCAGCAAGGCGGCCGCCGGTTTTTCGGTCAAACCGTTCAGCATGATCATGGTCACGCCGTCGTCCGTCTCCTCATAGGGTCGCCACGACTGGATATGGGCCAGCGAGCTGTGCGAGGGGCGGTCGGGCGCGACCGCCCAGCGGCCGTTGGACCGGATCTGCTGGGAGACGGGCCAGTGGTTCCACCAGGGGAACATGGACCGCTCCCGGATGATCTCGCCCGCGTAACAGTCGATGGCCGCTTCCCGGGGGTCGACGACGACATAGGGGCTGAAATTGGCCTTGAGGTTCATCCGCAGGATGTTGCCGCCGCGCGGCTTGGTCAGCCACTTGTGTTCGGCCGTAGCCAGGTCGCTGATCCGGTGGAGGACCTTCAGGGTGGCCTCGTCATAGTCGGCCGGGAAGCCGGGGGCCTCCTTGGCCCACGAGTACGTCTCGGTCTCGCCCTTCATGTTGGCCACGGTCAGGGCATCGGGCTTGATGTTGTCCTCGGGCCGCGTCCCGGGAGGATTGATGATGATAGCCTCGTGGAACTGGCGGAAGTTGCCCAGGTCCAGGCCCAGATTCGGGTCGACCTTGGGGTTGGATGACCAGACCCTGATCTTCCGGACGCAGGTCCCGTCCGGATAGACCGTATAGGTCTCCTCGACCCAGTCCCCCCAGCCCGTGAGCTGGTCCACGTGAACCAGGTCGTAGTTCAGGGCGACCGGCGCGTAGCGCCAGAGCACGACGACCCGGGCCTCGTTGGATTCCAGGATGCGGGCGTGGGACAGCCGGGCCTGCTTGTCGGCCATGGGCTCTGCGCTGGTCGGCATGGCCCCGCTTTGGGTCTCGAAGAACTCGTTGGTGTACCAGATCCCGTTCTCCGTGACCCAGGCCGGGATGTAGCTCGTCCCGCGCCAGAAGACGAGCCGGTTGGGCGTCTCGTCGAAGCGGACGACGACGTCCGCCGCATCCCCCACGCGCCACGGGTTCTCCCATTCCTCGGCGTACTTGAGCCGCGTGTAATAAGCCCCGAAACGGCCCGGCCCCTTCGGTCCGGACGGAAGCACCGGAGGCCGGAGCGGCGGGGGGCCGGAGGGGGCCATCCCGGCGTAATGGGATTGGGCCTCGACTGCGGTCAAAACGCGGTCGTGGATCCGGACCTCGTCGAGGATCCCGTCAAAGGAGAACGCTACCGGCGCGACGACCTTGACCTCTTCGCTGAGTCCGAGCGGGGTCTGGTTCCGGCCGATCCACACGTCGGCGCCCGGCGCGTAGCGCGGCGTTCCGGAGATCTTCGTTTCGCCGACGAGCTCCCCGTTCAGGTACAGCTTGATCCCGGAGGCCGCGTCAAAGGCGCCGACGAGATGGTTCCACGCGTAGAGCGGGAGCTTGACCGTCGATCGGCTCTCCCGCCATAGGTCGTCCACGGCCACCTGCAGCCCGAAGC